>NZ_JAAHGK010000060.1:0-11835 GCF_010672505.1 Okeania sp. SIO2B9
TCCCTGACTTCTGCAAGAAGTCAGGGAATAGGGAATAGGGAATAAAATTGTTGATTTCATATCTTGAATTGATTTTATTTTTTATTTTTGGAGATGTCTAATATTTTCTCTCCATACTCTGGAAATATTTCTATAGTGTATTGCTTGGCTCCCTATCCCCCATCTCGATCCGTCTTCTCATAAGTGGAGAAATCCAGAATATTAATAAGTCCCTTTATCAAAATTAATTCAGACTATGTTGACACTTTTACAAACATCAAACTCTTCAGCTATATACTCATTCCCTTGGCTTGAACAGGGAGGACTTTTAGCGATCGCAATAGCTTTAGGATTCTTTTTATATTTTGTAGTATTCTCTACGCTCAAGTCTTTCTTTCGCCGTTCCAGCAATGAAATAGGTATTTTAACTGTAAACATTTTGCAAACTCCTCTACTAATACTTGTTGTCATAATTGCTCTAAAAGTATTAACTTACAGTTTAGGGGTGTTAGAAAATTTACCTTTCATTCAAAGATTATTAACAGCCGGAATTGTTGCTGTAATAACTTATTTGATTGATCGGTTATTTACTCAAGTAATTGCTTATTCTCTCAGCAAATATGCAGAAAAAACAGAAGCAGACT
This sequence comes from Okeania sp. SIO2B9, assembly GCF_010672505.1. Lineage (NCBI taxonomy): Bacteria > Bacillati > Cyanobacteriota > Cyanophyceae > Oscillatoriales > Microcoleaceae > Okeania > Okeania sp. SIO2B9. The sequence continues at coordinate 624 of NZ_JAAHGK010000060.1, forward strand.
GGGATGATGTCTTAATTCCCTTGATTAAAAATACCCTACCAATTTTAGTCTACTTGATAGGAGGTTTTTTATTCCTCCAAACATTAGGAATAGATTTAAGTGGGCTATGGGTGGCATTTGGTGGTATTACATTTGTACTCGGTTTTGCCCTGAAAGATATTTTATCTAACTTTTTTAGTGGTTTGGTATTATTAGTAGATACACCATTTAAATTTGGTGATGTTGTGGCTTTAGAAGATGGCTCAGTCGCTGTAATTAAATCTATTGGAATTAGGCTAACAACTTTATATTTAATTGAAAGTCATTGTGATTTGTTAGTGCCTAACGCTGCTTTACAAAGTCAAAAATTAATTAATTTCAGTCGCCCTAATTCTAGCTATTATTATACAATTATTGTACCAATTAGAGCAGATAGCGACCCCAATCAAGCTATCAAAATTATTGAAGAAGTAATTTTGAGTCATCCAGATACATTAGGAGATATCAAGAAAAAGTTGGTAGCTATAGAAAATTTTTACAGGGTGACAGATCAATTATTAGAAGATGAGGATAATCTCTTATCTAAAAAAGAAGCTGGTCGTCAACGTCTTATCGCAGAGGAAAAAGTTAAAGTTAAGCTAGAAGAAATTAAGCAAGCAATTACAGAGTTAGTTAGTAAAATTAAGTTTATGGAAATCCAGGGATTGGATTCGGGAGAAGTTAGAGAAATTCAAGGTTATTATTTAGATATAGTGAGAATGGTAGGGTTAGAAACAGTATCAGAAAAACAAAAAGGACAAAAGTCATTATATTTGCAAGCATCACAGAATATGGATGAAGATACTTTAATTAATTTGCTGAGAAGTTGGTATCGAAACTGGCAAGATGACCCAGATTTGATTGATATAGATAATGAAGTTTTGGAAAATGAGTGGGAAAGAAAAATAGATTTTTTAACAAAGAAAATGAACAAATTATTACAGCAAATTGTTAATGCTAATCGGGGTTTTTCAGAAACAAAATTGGATGATTATACCGAAGAATTATGGACATGGATAGAAGAGAGATTTCAAACTTATGATTTGTGGCAATCTCCGAAAATTTGGATGCAAGATGTGTCGGGAGTTGATTTTGGTACTACTAATACTAATATGGCTGTGAAGTTTTTTGTTGATAATATTAAATTGGAACAATGTCAGCGTGGCAACCGCATCCGCAGTGAAGTTCATGGAGAAATTGTCCGGCGACTGAGACAAGCTTATTTGTACAGATAATGAACAGGACTTAACCACACATATCAAATCAGACACCATCTGTAGGGGCTAACGGCCGTTAGCCACTACTAGATATGCTAGTTCTGCGTAAGTCCTGTTGAAGTAATTTAAGAAATTATCAACTGATATTATATAACCGGATTCTATATACAATTAACCGAATTTGATATGACCTGGTTCTCTGGCAGCCAAAAACCCGTACCGCGTGCAAAGATACCATAAGGCTTCCATATATCCTGAAATTTTTTATAAATCATTTGGAATTGCTATAGTTATGTTTTGACTTTTTCATTCTCAAAAATCAGAAAAACTCATCAATATTAATATCATCATCAGAATTTTCTGAAGAATTTTTATCCTCTTTTATTTCTGATTGATTTTCCAAATCATTATCATCATTTTTTCCATCACTTCCCCATTTTGCACCTGGTTCAGCAGCACGTTTAGCAGCAGAATTGTTAACTCCATAAATTGGTTCTGGCTTGACAATTTCTAACGGCTTAACTTCTGTTTTAGCCTCTTCCTGCTCTTGATATTTAGGAGATTTTTTCCGCTTAATTCCACCTCTACGTCTGCGAGAAGTGTGTTCTTCACTGGTATTTTCTGTTACAACTTCATACAAAATTGCTAACTTATTTTTATCGCTACCTCGACGTAAAACTCGACCCAATCTTTGAATATATTCTCGTTCACTACCAGTACCAGATAAAATAATTGCCACCCTCGCATCTGGCACATCAACACCTTCATTTAAAACATGAGAAGCAACAAGAGTTTTATATTCCCCAGTTCTAAATTTACTTAAAACTTCATGTCTTTCTTTCACAGGAGTTTGGTGAGTAATTGCCGGAATTAAAAAGTCATGAGAAATCCGATAAACTGTTGTATTATCCGCCGTAAAAATTAAAGTACGTTCGGGAAAATGTTGAGCCAATAAATTAGCAAGAGTTCGTAATTTTCCATCTGTACCAAGAGCAATTTCTTTAGCTTGACGATGGGCTAACATTGCTCGACGTCCAGCCTTAGAACGGGCACTTGCTATAACAAAATTTTTCCAACCATTTAACCCACCTAACTTAATATTTGCCTGCTTTAAAAAGTCATTTCTAACTGTCATTAACTTGTTATATTCTTCCCGCTCCTGTGCAGAAAGTTTAACCATTATTTGCACAATTTTATGGTCAGCTAAAGCAGCACCTGCCAATTCTTCAGGAGTCTTGCTAAAAACCGTAGGTCCAATTAAATAATCTAGGTCAGAATGACGACCATCAGAACGGTTAGGAGTTGCAGTGAGACCTAGACGATAAGGAGCGATCGCGTATTCAGCAATGACCCGATAAAAATCAGTAGGTAAGTGGTGACATTCATCAAAAACTAATAGAGCATATTTATTGCCGATCGCCTCCGCATGAATAGTTGCACTATCGTAAGTCGCCACTAAAATTGGTGTTTTGTCGCGAGACCCCCCACCCAGTAACCCCACCTCCACATCTGGAAAAGCTGCATTCAAATGCGCGTACCACTGGTGCATCAAATCTAGGGTGGGTACTACTACCAGGGTACTGCGGGGAGTGGCCTGCATTGCCAGTTGTGCCAAATATGTTTTACCCGAAGCAGTAGGGAGAATCACAACTCCATTTCTGCCTGACTGTTTCCAAGCTTTCAATGCTGCCTCTTGGTGCGGATAGGGAGGCATTTCCAAACTAGGGATAAGTTCGAGAGGTGCAAATTCTTTAGCTTTGTCAACAAAATCAATTTTTGCTGCTTTTAATGATTCCACTAAAGGGCGATAATCTATTGCCCGAACCCGAAATTTTTCCACCCGGTCATCCCAGGTTGCATAGTCTACCCATGCTTTACCTTGAGGTGGAGGATGGAGAATGAGAGTGCCGCGATCAAATTTGATAGTTGGTGTTCGGTACATTATTTCATTTCACTGATTTACAGCAGTTTTCAAGTTGATGAGGTACAAAGTTTTATTGCTCTAGGGAACAGGGAACAGGGAACAGGGAATAGGAAATATAAGAACAGTTCCACAAGTGTACCTCACTATCCTCAGAAGCACAGGTGCGAGAAAAACGCATAGGTTTGTTATTCCCTGATGGTGCTCCTTACTAAACTTGATTGTTATATCATGTCCGGTTAAACAGTGATAAATAAATAACTACGGAGTCCTCAGGAGTCAACCCACCCCTCGCCCCTCCCAGGAGGGGAAGTCAGGATTCAGGAGGAAAGAGGGAAGAAAGAAGAAGAACTGGAGTTGAAGGAGAAAGTTTTTTTATAACTAATTATCCGGACATGATATTATACCGTTTCACGGAAGTCATGCACAGGACTTACGCAAACTTGTTGATAATACTCTATCTGTAGATGGCGTTAGCGGAGCTTTGCGTTAGCAAATGCCATTCGCCCCTACCATATCTGGTGTTTTTGCGTAAGTCCTGACCTACTAAAAACTTAACTCAACTGTGCCTCTGTCACCCAGACAGCATGAAAACCATAAGGTACTCGCTGCGGAATAATCACTCGCGCTACAGTTTCCCCACTCACATCCTGAGCATTCACTACCACCAACTCAGAAGTATGAGTATTTTCATCATAAACATAAGTCACCAACCAACCATCATCTTCGCTACTAGCATTGAGTCGAGGTGCAAACACTGCCTCACCACCATAACGTCCCTTACCAAACTCGTATGTTTCCGACTTCCCTGTATCCAAGTCATATTTAATCAAACCATTAAACACAGGAGGAAATTCTCCTGTTTCCATTCTTGCTGAATAACCATACCGCGTCTTTCGCCCTAATAATTCTTCATTAACACGAGGAAACTCAGAAGGTACATCATCTAGCTTTTCCTCTTTTACCGCTCCAGTTTTCAGGTTAAACCGCCAACGATGTAAATAAGGAGTATTCGCATCAGGGAAGCGATCGCTATCATTAGTCACAAACACATTAGTAGACTTCATCCGACAAGCAACCAATACAACCTCATCCCCTTCTTCATAAGCATTGAGAGTATGCCAAACAAAACAAGCTGGAGTTTCAAACCAACGCACCTCTCCACTATCGCCATGACGTGGGATTATACCGAAGCGACTGGGTGTTTCTGACTCAAACATTAGTGGAAACTGACCTTTTTCTATTCTTTCTGGGCGAAAAGTCATTGGTAAATCAAAAAAAATACTATAATTTTCCGTAATAGCAAAGTCGTGCATCATTACTCCCACAGGCAAATCTATAGGTATGGTGCGCAGCAGTTCTCCATTTGCCGAAACAACGCTATATTGTAAAAAAGGAGGTTGAGCTACTGAGTAACCGAAAAACATCATTTCTCCTGTTACCGCATCAACTTTAGGATGGGCAGTAAAAGGAGATTTTAGTTTGTTGTTAAAAGTCTGTTTGCCAATAGTTTCCAACTCAGGCAGTTTAATATAGTAAGGCGCACCGCCTTCCCAGAGAGCATAAAAATGATTGGCATGATAAACTAGGGCTGTGTTACCTGTATTGATATCTGTGCCGTGGGGATTATCTGGTTGGGGTGGATTTAAGAATCCAGGCCATACTGCTTTACCTTCCTGGTTTTCTACCTGGAATTTGTTGGTGCGTACATAACGGTTGCGATAGGATGCTTTTCCGTCTTTTATTCTGACTCCGTGGAGCATTCCATCGCCGTCAAACCAGTGATATTCACCGATCGGTTTAAATTGTGGGTTGGGGCCATTACGCACAAACATTCCTGAGAGATCCGGAGGTAGTTCCCCAATAACTTTGAGGTTGTCGGCGGTTGTTTCTTCTCTAACGGGTGCGAAATTATTGGTTAAGAAAGGATTAAGGGTAGGAGTTGTTGCAGTCATAAATTTTTAATAATGTTTAACTTATTTTATAACAATTGGGAAAAAGTTGGTTATAAGTTATTAGGGTGTTTGTAGGTGTCAGAAGAAAATATTTTTAGAGATAAATATCTTGCTTCATTTCCTCTGCTCAATATGATTGTATTATTTTTGAGGATTATTTTTGCCTTTAACCATTCTAAAAAGCCTTACCTATCAGTAATTTTACTGGATTAATTTTTTTTAGATCGCCAGTAATATTTCTTATCTTATGTATAATCTCTGTTGTCAATCATAAATATAATGATTTCAACTGTATTAGCGTACAAAAAAACTTAAATAATCTAGGATTTGACTATGATCAAAAACAATAAATAGCCTAAAAAAAATACTACTAATTCTGGATACAAAGACTATAAAAATTTAATCAATTTCCTCTACATATCCAAAAGCTAAAACGGGATGTTCCAGAAGCACATTATCAAGAATTACGTCAGAATTATCAAAGTTTATCAATGAAAAGTTTAATAACTTTATTGTCAATATTTTTGATAAGTTTAAACACTGAATCTGGTTTAGCACAAAATCCAGAGTATCAATATCAAATAGAAGTTGAGATGAATACTATTTGTAGCTTGATTAACGACAACAATGTTAATATTCGTCAAAGACCTGATGCCAGTTCGCCTATAATAACTCAACTTAATCGTGAAGACCGTGTAAGAGTTATTAGACGAACTGGAAATTGGATTCATATATAGCAATGAGCGCTGGTATATTTACAAATTGCAGGAGAGGCCAAATAGCTAAAAGTCTTATATTATCAGCAATTTATTCCCCCAGATGAGCTGTTGCCTGTTGCCTGTTGCCTGCGCACAGCGCTATAGTAGCTCTAGATTCTGGTCAATCTCCTAAACCCTACACTCCTCTTGAAGGATATGTTTTTAATAAGTATATTAATGGGTGTTCAAAAGAGCGATTCGATCGCTGGAGAAAATAGTATAGTTGTCAGATTGTTTGTGCAATAAATCTCTTAACTATCAATATCTTGATGTGTCAGAAAAGGTACTTCTACTACTTCTCCTTCGACATTTCCTACTTGCACTTTTAAACCAACTCCACCTGCTTTTGTTTTGATATAAACTAAACCAAAATAATCCTCATTAGTAGTTTCCGTACAACTTGTCAGTTTCCCAACTTTTTCATCTCCAACTTTCACAACATTTCCTAATTCTGCCATCCCATTTAAACGGACTCCCCAAAGTCGTTGTTTCACACCTTTATATGTGTTTAAACGAGCAATAGTTTCTTGACCAATGTAGCAACCTTTCTCAAAAGAAATAGTATTCCATAAACCAGCTTCGAGAGGGTTATAGTCATCTGTAAGTTCATAGTCTGGTGCTGGACGACCTTGTTCTATTCTTAATTGTTGCCACAGGCGATCGCCCATAGGTACTGCTCCTGTTTCTGTTAATATTTGCCAAACTTTAGCAGCATTGTTTACAGGAACTATCAAAGTGTATCCCTCTGTTGCTAACCCACTACCAACAGTCAAGCGAACTTCTACATCTTTTAGACTTATTAACTGGTGACTAGGGTGGGGTGCATCTGGAGGAGTTATCCCTGATAATTTGGCGATGGAGTTTTTGCTTTCTGGTCCCATGAGACTAAATATGGCATATTCACTACTAATATCTTTAACTGCCACCCTGTCCATCGGAAACAGATAACGGTCAAACCACTCTATTAACTGTTGACAACGGGTGGGAGAGACTAACAATAAAACTGCATCTTCTGTTACATAAGCTGTTGCTAAGTCGATAGTACGAGCAGTGGGAGTGACGAAAACAGTCTCACAACCTTCACCTGGTTTGAGAATATTGAAATTATTCGTACTTTGGTTATGTAGAAACCGTAGACGGTCATCGTCAGAAATGTTTATTAGTCCCCAATGAGAGCGGTCGCATACAGCTACTCCCTGTTTTATTGCTTCTATTGCTTGAGTATCATTACCAAAGCTAACTGGAATTGAGTCTTGAAAAGTTGCACCATTAGATGTTTGAATATTCCGTAATTCTTGGTTCATAATTCTACTTTATTCTGTTATTTTTACTTAATAGACATAGGCGTGAAAAAGATATAGACTTTTTGTCAAAGTAGGGAATAGGGAACAGGGAAGATGTTTTTAGGAAAAAACACGGAAAATGATTTTTTGAGTTATTACACTCTAGTTTATAGCAAATAAAGGGCAGGTTGATTTTCTGGAGATGTCTAATACAAATAGTTATTTTGTTCTGAGAAAATGGGCGTTGGTGATTTGAGGTATGATATCTGTCCGGATCAGAGCAGGATAAAACTCCGTTCCGCTTACGCAACCAAAAAACTTTCTCCTTATACTCTTCTTTCTTCCCTCCTGACTCCTGACTCGGTTCTCCCACTCCTGGGAGGGGCAGGGGCGAGGGGTGGGTTGACTCCTAAGTAATGCGCGATTAATATCATACACGCGCTTCAGCAACACCAGAAAATGTATCTATACTGTTGGCAAATCAGCCATCATATTCTCTACCACTCTTAGAGCTTTTTCGTCAAGATGCTCCCAATTAACATTTCCTTCATCGTTGAGTAAGCTAGTATCGACTTCAACTTCTACTATTTGGTCAGAACTATGAGTAAAATGATAATTACTAAAACAAACTTGATAGCAAAGTTCCCAGAGATCAATACTAACTTTTTGGTCTTGATATTCTAAATCTAATCTATACCCTGGAATTGGTGTTTCTACTTCTTGATAATCTCCTTGCCAAACAGAATTATCTAGTTTTTTGCGAATATGATCTAATAATCTGATGAAAGCAGGTTGCATTAGTAGTTCAGCTTGTTTCCAGGCAGTAATGTTATTAATTTTCGGCTTCATTTAATTTCATTCAGAAACATTAGACTTCTTGCAGAAGTCAGGGAATAGGGAATAGGGAATAGGGGATAGGGGATAGGGAATAGGCAATTGTTTATTTCATATCTTGAATTGGTTTAATTAAAACTTTTGCAAGAGGTCTATTCATTAATATAATATTTATTGGGAATAATTATTCACATTTTGTCAATATCAGGACTTACCCATGAGGCACGAAAAACTAGGACTTGAGATTGCTTTCCGTTCCGGAATGCTCCGCAAACCCTATCAGTCGCTTCGGACGGAAATAGGTTGAGGTACGTAAGTCTTAAATATTCTATTATTGTTGACAACTAAGTGACATTAACCATTGTAAACTTTTGTCTTGCTTGAAAAGAAAAATGCTGAGTTGTTTGATCATTTTCTTTGTGGGTTTAATACCCCACCGTCAACGGGGGTGTTCACGCATTACTTGGGGGAGCGAATCCCCATGTAATTTTCCTCCTGTCTCCTGTCTCCTGTCTCCTGTCTCCTTCTTCAAGATACCAATTCCCTGGAAGAAGGTAGTAGGTTATAGAAGGATGAAGGAGACAGCAATCATATAAACTTTTCCGTCAATAACTACTCCTTTTGAATTTTGAATTTTGAATTTTGAATTCTGAATTTTGACTTGGTTAAACTGAGCACTGAATTATGTTATTGTTAATTATTAATTAACATTTAATGGCTAAAGTTAAAAAGTAATGGTTAAACAGCGCGTACTCTCTGGAGTTCAACCAACTGGAAACCTTCATATTGGAAATTATTTAGGTGCTATTCGCAACTGGGTAGAGGGTCAAAAAGAATATGATAATTTCTTCTGTGTAGTAGACTTACACGCTATTACGGTACCACACAATCCAGCTACACTAACTACAGATACTTACACTATTGCAGCCTTATATTTGGCTTGTGGTATAGACCTGGATTATTCTACCATATTTGTACAATCTCATATTCCAGCTCATAGTGAATTGACATGGTTACTGAACTGTATTACTCCACTGAATTGGTTGACAGATATGATCCAATTTAAGGAGAAAGCAGTTAAGCAAGGAGAAAATGTTGGGACAGGTTTATTAGATTATCCAGTTTTGATGGCTGCAGATATTCTACTTTATGATGCAGATAAAGTTCCTGTGGGAGAAGACCAAAAACAACACTTGGAACTTACCCGCGATATTGCAGTTAGATTTAATCATCAGTTTGGTAAGGAGGAAAAGATACTAAAATTACCAGACCCTTTAATTAGAAAAGAGGGTGCGCGGGTAATGAGTTTGGCAGATGGTACTAGCAAAATGTCTAAATCTGACCCTTCAGAATTGAGTAGAATTAGTTTATTAGACCCACCGGATGTAATTACAAAAAAGATTAAACGTTGCAAAACAGACCCAGTTAAGGGTTTAGAGTTTGATAATCCTGAACGACCTGAATGCAATAATTTATTAACCCTTTATAGATTATTTTCAGGCAAAACAAAACAAGAAGTAACAGTAGAATGTCAGGATATGGGATGGGGACAATTTAAACCTTTATTAACTGAGGCAACTATTGAAGCTTTGAAACCAATTCAAACAAAATATAAAGAAGTAATGGATGATCAAGGTTATTTAGAATCTGTTTTATCTAAAGGTAGGCAAAAAGCAGGAGCAGTTGCTCATCAAACATTAGCAAAGGTCAAAGCAGCTTTAGGTTATTCTGTGCCAATTTAATAGAAATAGTTATAGCAGGGAACAGGGAACAGGGAACAGGGAACAGGGAACAGGGAACAGGGAACAGTTGGGAAAACATTTCCTAGTCTAAGATTTATTATCCGCATAAGTCCTAACCAATTCTTTCTTAGCTATATGTAGTTAACTACTCAGATCAAGCTCAAATTAGTAACTTATTCATTTTTATCGAGCGCAATTACCCTCAACTGAAATTAAGTGGATTAACTTATTGTAAAAGTTATTTTAAAGTTGGATAATTATGTGTTTCAAAGTGAAATTATAATTTGTTAACGAGCAACAAAAATGATATTTGCTCTACCATTGTATATTCTGAAATTTGCGTAGTTAATAGAAGTAAATAATAGTTAGTTAGATAAAGATTTTTCTTCTATCGAATAGCCTGAAAAAAATTAACAACTTAACCACAACTAAGTAATAAATAAATGAATAGATTTCGCAATGCAGTAAAATCGGGAGAATTTTTAGTAACTGCTGAAGTAGCACCACCAAAAGGAGCTGACCCCGCTCACATGATTGAAATGGCCTCAACACTTAAAGGTAGAGTTCATGCTGTTAATGTAACAGATGGCAGTCGTGCTGTTTTGAGAATGTCTTCATTGGCAGCATCAATTATTTTAAAAAATAATGGCATAGATCCAATATGTCAAGTAGCTTGTCGCGATCGCAACCGTATTGGGTTACAAGCGGATCTAATGGGAGCTTCAGCATTAGGACTTCATAATATTTTAGCTCTTACTGGCGACCCTGTAAAAGCAGGAGACCATAAAGATGCTAGGAGTGTATTTGATATGGAGTCAGTGCGTTTATTACAAATGATTGCTAAATTAAACCAAGGGATAGATTGGAATGAGAAAACTTTACCAGATGGAGCTACAGATTTATTTGTAGGAGCTGCGGTAGACCCTCAGTCCCCTAGTTGGTCTGGATTAAAAAAACGATTTGAGCGGAAATTATTAGCAGGGTGTCAATTTTTTCAAAGTCAATTAATTTCTGATTTTGATAAGTTAGAAAAGTTTATGAATCAAATTGCAGTTGAGAGTAATAAGCCAATTTTAGCTGGAATATTTTTACTTAAATCTGCCAAAAATGCTGCTTTTATTAATAAGTATGTGCCTGGAGTTGATATACCAGAACATATTATTAATCGTTTGGCAAAAGCTGAAAAACCTTTAGAGGAAGGAATAAAAATTGCTGCCGAACAAGTACAAATTGCTAGTAAGATTTGTCACGGAGTTCATTTGATGGCAATTAAGCGAGAAGATTTAATCCCTAGAATATTAGATATGGCTGAAATTTCTCCTATTGAACAGTAAAAATTACGCAATTTAAGGAAGTAAGGAAGAAGGAAGAAGGAAGAAGGAAGGAAGAAGAAAGGACTGAAAAATATGGCGTTTTCATAGAAGAAGGAAAAAGGAAGGACTAAAAAATATGGTTTTGTCTGAGTTTTAAGCTTTTGATACAGT
>NZ_JAAHGK010000600.1:0-4484 GCF_010672505.1 Okeania sp. SIO2B9
ACTTACATGACTGGTGTAGAGGGAGAAAATACACGCGCTACGTCATTACTGAGCTATGTTAGATGGCAAAACCTTGTGCTATTCCAAGTCTGTTGAAATGTTAAAGCACTCAATTCGACTACTGATTTATTACCTTAAGTTTAAAGAGGTCCCTGTTCCCACCCTGTCCCTATAATTCATCTTTTAATCTGACAACGCCTGAAATGCCGATCGCTAGTTAAGCAGACTCAGGTTTTGGCAACGATGATGGATGCACTAATAACTCTGCAGTCGATCGCTTCTCTACCATTTCCTTAGTAATAGTACACCGAGTCACATCCTTGCGCGAAGGTAATTCATACATCACATCCAACATCAACTCCTCCACAATACCCCGCAACGCTCGTGCTCCGGTCTTTCTCCTAAATGCTTCCTTCGCGATCGCTCGAATTGCCTCTTCCTCAAACTCCAACTGTACATTATCCATCTGCAACAACTTTTGATATTGCTTCACCAAAGCATTCTGAGGTTTTGTCAAAATTGCCATCAGAGTCTCCTCATCCAGAGGTTCAACTACCGCCACCATTGGTATTCGCCCAATTAACTCTGGAATTAAACCAAACTTCACCAAATCATTCGGTTCCATTTGCTTCATTAAATCTACAACTTTTTTATCCTTGGACTGATTTTCTCCTACTTCCTGAACAAAACCCATTGACTTTTTGCCGTTTCTCTGTTCTACTATTTTATCTAAACCAACAAAAGCCCCACCACATATAAATAAAATATTACTCGTGTCAATCTGAATACAATCTTGATAGGGATGTTTCCGACCACCTTGAGGGGGGACATTGGCAACAGTCCCCTCCAACATTTTTAATAAAGCCTGCTGTACCCCCTCTCCAGACACATCTCTTGTTATGGAAGGGTTCTCACTCTTGCGAGCTATCTTATCTATCTCATCTATATATATAATACCCCGTTGTGCTTCCTCTACCTCTAAATCTGCCACTTGCAGAAGTCGCAGCAAAATATTCTCCACATCTTCCCCAACATATCCAGCTTCTGTTAATGTTGTCGCATCTGCCACAGCAAATGGTACATCCAATAATTCTGCCAAAGTTTGAGCCAACAATGTCTTACCACAACCAGTCGGCCCAATCAATAAAATATTAGATTTTTGTAATTCCACCTCATCTGGAGAAGACTTGCCACTTTTTTTGGCTTCTACAAAGGTCAGACGTTTATAGTGGTTATAAACTGCCACTGACAAAACCTTCTTACCTTCCTCCTGACCAATAACATGAGTATCCAGATAATTCTTAATTTCTCTAGGTTTAGGAAGTTGGGCAACTGACACTCTTTTGGCAGTACTACTTCGCTTTTGAGTAGGGGTTGTTGGTCTTGGCGTTGGAGATTGTGGCCCTGTTGTGTTAGAGTCAAAAAGCTCCTCATCTAAAATCTCATTGCACAACTCTACACATTCATCACAAATATAAACTCCAGGACCTGCTATTAACTTACGGACCTGTTCCTGAGACTTGCCACAAAATGAACATTTTAGATGGGAGTCGTATTTAGACATAACTTCCTCTTAATTACATTGCGGGAACAGACTCTCCTGGTACAGGAAGATTCTGTTTAGTAATCACTTGATCGACCAAGCCATAATTTTTGGCCTCTTCTGCGGACATAAAGAAGTCGCGGTCTGTATCAACTTCTATTTTTTCTAGAGGTTGACCTGTATGAGCTGATAAAAGTTCATTCAGCTTACGTTTATGATATAAGATTTCTTTAGCCTGGATCTCAATATCTACTGCTTGACCTTGAGCCCCACCTAGAGGCTGGTGAATCATTATTCTAGAACTAGGAAGGGACATTCTTTTACCTTTTGTCCCACCAGAAAGAAGAAAAGCTCCCATACTTGCAGCTAAACCATAACAAATTGTTACTACATCAGGCCGTACCTGCTGCATGGTGTCGTATATAGCCATTCCAGCAGTAACAGACCCTCCAGGGGAGTTGATATAGAGTTGAATATCTTTTTCTGGGTCTTCAGCATCCAGGAATAGCATCTGAGCAGTAATGGTATTAGCTACATTATCGTCTACTGGGGTCCCCAAAAAAATTATTCTTTCTCTAAGGAGCCGTGAGTAGAGGTCAAAAGCTCTTTCTCCCATCCCTGATTGTTCAACTACCATAGGAACAATGTTACTAGGACCGGAGTAAACTTGTAACTTATTATAGATATTAACTAAATCATCAGAATATTGAGATATAACCATAGTCCATCAGTTTATATATAAACAAATTTTGTTTTGACTTGCTCATTTTTGATTCGTATCAATCCAAGCTGAATATTATTATGACTTAGCTTTACTAATATTGGTAGTTGGGATTACCCAACCATTCATTAATTTGAGTTTAGTTAATCTTGTTCATTATTGAGGATTTTCCACAGTAGCTACAGGTTCCGCCTCAACTTCTACAATAGTTTCTGACTCTGACTCAGTTTCTACAGGAGTTTCTGTAGCTTCATCTATTTCTGAATCTTTAGTTAGAGTTCCTTGAGGTACTAACTCTACTGTGCCATTTTCTTCCAACCATTTGATTGTTTTTTCCTTCAGTAAGTCTTCTGTCACTACTTCTCTTAATCTATCTGGATCGACATCCTTTCCTTGGAGTTGTCCCATGACTTTAGCTGACTCTGCTACAATCTCTTCTTCATTTACCTCGATTGACTCTTCCTTGGCCACTGTTTTAATAGCCCAATCTCTTTTTAATCGCTCAATTGCTTCTGGCCGCGATCGCTCTTGCATTTCTGGCAATTTATCGCTACTGAACAATTCTTTAACATCTATTCCATACTGGCTCAACTCCATGGCACTTTGGGCTAACATCTGCTGAACTTCATTTTTAATTAAAGTTTCTGGTAATTCTACTTCCAGATGGTTCACCAGCTCATTTACAATGGCAATTTCCTTATTCTGTTTTGTTTGTTCCTCTTTTTCTTTGGTAAATTTTTTCTCCATGAACTCTTGTAATTGGGCTAATGTTTCAAACTCACTAATTTCTTGAGCAAAATCATCATCCAACTCTGGTAATTCTTTTTCTTTTAATTCTTTAAGAGTAATTGTAAATACTGCTGGTTTACCTGCTAACTCTGGTTGACCATATTCTTCAGGAAATTGAACGGAAATTTCTTTTGTTTCCTCTAGGTTCATACCTACTATTCCATCAATGAACCCAGGGATAAATTGTCCTTCTTTCAACTCCATTTGATAATCTTGAGCCTTGCCTCCTGGAACTTCTTTCGGCTCTTCTCCCTCTGTATCAGATGGGATTATACCTTCAAAATCTACTATTGCCACATCTCCTAACTGAGCAGCTCTTCCTTCTACGGGAATTAGTGTGGCCTTTTCAGAGCGACGTTCTTCTAGAAATTCATCTAATTGAGCATGGTCATATTTAGCTTCTTCAGCCTTGACCACCAATCCTTTATAATCATTAACTTTAGCCTCTGGCTCTACATCCACTTTAGCAGAGAAGGCCATTTCTTTTCCTGGTTCAAAATCTTTTACTAACTCTTCAAATTCTGTAACCAGGTCAAATTGACCTATTGCATTGATTTGTTCTTGTTCTCTTGCTTTTTCTAAGCAATCATTAATGAGGTTATCTAAGGCCATAGCTTTAACATAATTTCTACCCAGCCTCTGTATCAATATTTGTCGAGGCACCTTGCCTTTTCTGAACCCAGGAATATTGGCGGTACGGATATATTTCTGAATCACCTGTTCGTAGGCATTCTTGGACATTTCTGGTGTAATCTCGATTTCCAGGCCTATTTGGCTAGCTGGAAGTTTTTCCTGGGTAACTTTCATCGGCGTTTTGTTTAAGTTAGTTAGAACTAAGTTTAAGATTATAGGCTATGATTCTATCATAAATGTTGAAAGAGGACTCCTGTTATATCCCTACTTGAATCGGGAATGGGGAATAGGGAACAGGAAATAGCAAACTGTAAAAGGGTTTTAGCATTGAAAAATGTCCTCACTAATTCTTGTAGTGCTATATCATCGCTCTTAATTTAACGATGAGGTGAATTTCAACCAGAAAAGTGATTGAGCAATACGCGTGCGCATTTTTGGCGTTATAATTGCATCAATAGCCGTGGAGTACACGGTTGAATCAAAACGCACCGCCTGGGCTGAGGTAAATTCAGGGTAAAGACGGAGCAAGACAGCTTGTTGAGATAGTAGTAGCGGGGGTGCAATTCAGTTTATTTGATTTGTTATCTAGCCCGAGAATCTGTGAGACAAGAATCTCCCGTTATGATCAAGGGATTTAACCATGAGAGTGTCAATAAGCTATATAATTATTTATTTATAGGAATCTTAAGATTCTGACTTTTTCTTGCACTATACTTTTTGGCTTACTATTACTATAAGTATTTCTCTACCTTCGCCAACAATGCTTGAATTTTAGGACTTTTTTAACTTTATTTTTTT
>NZ_JAAHGK010000601.1:0-4483 GCF_010672505.1 Okeania sp. SIO2B9
AAGACCCAGCTAAATGTCCTTTGAACTCTTATCCAATAATGGTTTTGAGCTGCTTGTAACCCTGTGAGGTCAAGGGCATTATTGGGTTTTTAGTCATTTGTCAAAAAAATTAGATGCGTTTTCCCTGCTTCTACGGCAAATCTCTCCCCAATATCTTATGTATAAGTATTCAGCTAGACATGATATTACACCTTCTTTTTTGCTTCTCCTGACTCCTGATCATAAAATCCGGTTATACAATTATCGCACCTGCGCTTCTTTCCTAAAATTTAGACATTTCTTGGAGTATTCCTACTTCTTCGCACCGTTCATATTCTTAAAAGCCTTCCGGACACAATATTAGTAGATATACGGAGTTTTTAAAGATACTGTGAAGATACGCCAAAATGCTTGCATACATCCGTAGTTTGATTTATTTTTATATTAAGCACCTACAAATAATTAATCTCAAACCCTTGTCACCCCGTGAGCTAAAACTTAGTTTATGGAAATGTCTATCAGATTAAAAGTAATTCAAAAATTGAAATATCATGCTTAAAACTTTAGCCAACTTTAGCTCCCTTGCTGCCATAAGTACCACAATGCTTTCAATGGTAGGAGTTCCTGTCGCAACTGCTGTAACAACTGCTGATGTAATCGTGGTCGTTGATGAATCTGGTTCTATGTATAATGAGCACGAATGGCTTGGAAGTATGATTCCAGATCTAGATGAAGCTCTTCAAAATGATGGTGTCACAAACAACCGTTTTGGTCTTGTGGGATTTGGTAGTTCTCTCTCGACGGGTTATTTGGGGCGCTCCATACCTGTAGGTGGGAGCTTTTTCGGTACTTCTGCCCAGTTTGTCACAGCAACTAACACCTTGGTACATCCTGGTGGTTTTGAAGATGGTTATTCTGCAATTGACTTTGCCCTGAGTAATTATTCTTTCCGTCCAGGTGCTGCTGTTAAGATGATCCTGGTAACTGATGAAGATCGAGATAATGGTAACTCTAGCCTTAACTTCACCAACATACTGGCTGCGTTGCAGAGGGGTTCTAGTCCTGATGATGATATTCTCTTGAATACTGTAATTGATGCCAACTTTATCGGCGACGCACTTGGCATAAGTTCTAATGGCAAATCTTATACTGCTGATGGTATGGGTGGATTCAATACGACCCAACTCCCATCCTTAAGTGGTATTGTTACTTCTAGTTTTCGTAACACTCAAATGGACTATGTAGACTTAGCCTTAGCTAGTGGCGGTGCTGTATGGAACTTGAACAAGCTACGAGATGGTGGCTTAAATGCAACCTCTTTTAGTAATGCGTTTATTGACATCAAGGTAGAAGAGATAACTCAATCTCCAGAACCAGTACCAGAACGAACTTCAACTCTAGCTCTAGTAGGCTTGGGTGTTCTTGGATCTATGCTTGGCTTGCCAAAGCAAAAGTAAAGCCTTAATCTAACAAAAATCACACAAAATCATCTGTTCTAGTGAAACTTATACATTGTATGGTCAAACAATCGCTGAGAGTCATTCTATATAAGGGAATTACGTCAATGATTTAAATTTGTGTAAGTCCTATTAACTGAAGTAAAGCAACCTCATAATCTCAGAGATTGCCTTAATTACAAATATTCCTCTAAATACAGTTTCCTTCTGAATTTTAACTAACTTGATGAATTACCGTCCAAGCTCGCAAAACTTCTGCAACACTCCACGCTTGAGCAATACAACCACGGGGTGTCATCGGTTCATTACCATCAAAAATTTCACTGATGCTGCCAATACCATGCACTGTTAAATGCTCTGCCATCGGTTTTAATAACTCCTCAGCTTTTGCTTGGTTGTTATAAACTCGTAGATGCGCTACAGCATAATGACCAATCAACCAACCCCAAACAGTACCTTGATGATAAGCACCATCTCGTTGATAAATATCGCCTCCATAAACACCTTTGTATTCAGGGTCGTCACTAGCTAGACTGCGTAACCCATAAGGAGTCAATAGCTTGTGCGTGCATATATCCATCACTTGTTTTTCCTGCTCTGGAGTTAGTAGAGGTGGGTAACTAAATTTCCCGATCGCTGGTAATGATAAGGCAAATATTTGATTAGGTCGCAAAGCAGCATCATTACCATTGGGTGTATCAAGTACATCGTAACAATAACCTTCCTCTTGATTCCAGAAACGAGCAAAACCCTTTTGCTTAATCAACCTTGCTAACCTTTCATAATCTAGATTATCCTTACCCAACTGTTGGGCAAACTTATCCATGATTTGCAGAGCATTATACCAAAGCGCACTAATTTCAATGGGTTTACCAATACGCGGTGTCACTACCCAATCACCTACTTTGGCATCCATCCAAGTAATCTGTGAACCTGCTTCTCCGGCATAAATTAAGCCATCATCAGTATCTAACTGAATATTGTAACGAGTACCTCGACGATAGTAGTCAATGATTTCTGCTAAAATTGGAAACAATTCTACTAAAAGTTGGCGATCGCCTGTAGCTTCATAGTATGCACGAACTGCTTCAAAATACCAAAGTGTGGCATCTACAGTATTATAATCTGGTGTACTACTACCGTCGGGGAAGCGGTTTGGCAACATTCCTTGGTCAACATACTCAGCAAAGGTGAGCAAAATAGACCGGGCGATGTCAAATTGTTTTGTACAAATAGTTAAACCAGGTAAACTAATCATTGTGTCGCGGCCCCAGTCTTCAAACCAATGATAACCTGCAAGGATAGTTTTGCCGTATGGATGTTTGGACGATTTGCGATCGACAATAAATTGGTTAGCTGCTAATACTAATTGGTTTATCCAGTCTGGAGTTGGTTTTGCAGTAGGTTCTGGTTTTGTCTGGGCAAATGATTTCCAGAATTTAACGACTGGATTTTTGACTTCTGAGTTAGATGTTTTGGTAGTGGCAAATTTTTGGATTATTTGTTGTTCGTAATTATGATGAAAAGCTAGTTCTCTCTCGCCATTAGTAGTAGCATTTTCTTTTGTGCTGGCAACTATTGTTAGAGATTTACCTACTTCAATTTGTGCATGAAAAGTAACAGCGTGTAGGTGGTCTTCTAATTCTTGTTGACCGCGATATTTTTCTACTGCTAAGTTAAATCCGTAATACCAATTATTGGCGGGTGTGGATACTAATTTTTTGTCATCTCGATGAGTATCTGTCAGTAGATATAAGGGTGTTGCTTCAGGAAAAGCTCGTATACAGACTCCCTGTTTAATTTTGTCAGTACTGATTTGCCAATCTTGAGCGTTGGTATGATGATGATGATCGCGATGGTTAATTAATGCTTTAATTTCCAAGTTTAAGGGTTGGCTACCATTGCGCAAATTATAATTAATATAGGTGGTGTTTTCTCCTTGCTCCATCCAGATCCGCTTCTCTAATACCACGTCTGCAAATTGAAATTTCCATACTGGTATTGTTCCTTCTAGGTAGAAGCTTTCTGTTTGTTTATAACCTTCTGGGTTTGCTGTGCCATCGGCCCAACGGTTGCAGTAAAGAGGATAGTCTAGACCTTGATAATTGGCAGTTTCGTCTAGTTTTGTTAGCAATAATGTACGCCCTAATGGGGGTTTGAGTGCTGCTATGAGTAATCCATGATAGCGACGGGTTAGGATGTTAGCTACTGTACCAGAAGCGTAGCCTCCAATACCGTTTGTGACTAACCATTCGCGGGATTCAGTTATGTTGAGATTACTACAAGTTTCTCGATCGAAACTGATGACCATAAAATCAAATATTCACAATATATAAGTGCAGAGGTTTTTGTTAAAACCCGATTTCTTTATATCATAAAGGAAGAGGCAAGAAGGAAGAGGCAAGAAGGAAGGAGAAAGGAGAAAAAAGAAGGGAATAAGCAAAATACTAATACTAATTTTCTTAATTTTTTAGACAATCCAGAAGCAATATTTTAGGTACAAAATTCTATTGATTTGAAACTGGTTTGAGTTTCCAACCACACTTATGATTTTTGGTTATATTAGTCAGGGCAAACGCATCTCGTCAATAAACTAGGGGTAATTATCAATAAACCGGGTTTTATTGCGCTTGTTGACAATAGACTTTCAACATATAGTGTCTATAAAATCAAATAAACACTACATATAGGGAACGGCAAAATAAGATGCGTTTGCCCTGATCCTACCCTCACTCATAAGACTTTTTCAGCAAACCCTAATCGGAAAATTTTAGTAAATTTCAGTATTTCCCTATTCCCTAATCTCCCGTTCTCCCTAAATCATTAATATACTCAGGACTTACGCAAAGACACTATATATAGAGTATGGTCATCTAGAGCGATATAGCTGCCGCACTTGCTCCGCCAACGCTTAAAAATGGAGAGCGATTGCCTCAGCAAAGCTCCGCTAACGCCTCAAGACAAGTATCATTATCAGAAATTAGGCCAAGAAGCTATATATAGTACCATTTCTCATGCATTAATGCTCGGCTTGGAAGGTAGTCAAA
>NZ_JAAHGK010000602.1:0-4475 GCF_010672505.1 Okeania sp. SIO2B9
TAGCACTCATAGCTGCTTTAATTAAATTAAAAAAACGGGCATCTGAAACATCTACTTGTTTAGCATTATTACGAGTTTTACCTAACAAACCTATTTTTTGTCCCTGTTGAATTGCTAATACTTCTCCACGGGAATTTCTAATTCTTAATTCCTTCACATCTCCTATTTGATAAAGACTGCAAGTGTAAGGGCGACTACTGTAATAAAATTCTGCTTTTTGAGGAAAATTTTGAGGCGAAGTCTGTGAATTCCTAGAAATTTCCATCGGTAAACGTACTCCTAATAATTCCAACTCAATATTACTCTGACCATTCCAAGTATTTTCCCGCATTTTATAAGCAATATCTACCACCGAAGGTAAAGGAAAATAATCGCCCCAACGCCAAGCGATCGCCTGAATTATTTCTCCTTTAATTAAAGTTAATTTAATATGCCCCTTACCCACAATTCTTTGTTCAGAAATTCTCACATTTCGACTCCAAAACACAGGGTCCTTATTTTCAATTCCGCAGGGATGAAGTAAATCTATTTGACGATATAAATCAAAATTTAATTCCTGAATTTCTGCCTCAGCATCAATACTAACTAACGGTTTTAGATGCTTAATTTCTAAACATTGATGAGCAAACTCACTCAGACGAGAACGAAATTTATCCAAATTTTCTGCCGAAAAAGAAAAACCACCAGCCGCTCTATGACCTCCATACTTTCCTAATAGCTCATCACAAAATTGTAACGCCTCAAAAACATCAAACTCAGGAATGCCACGAGCAGAACCACGAATTATTTCTTCCCCCTCCTCCTCATAAGTGCCAATAAAAACAGGCACACCATAACGTTCCACCAACCGAGAAGCAACAATACCAATAACACCATGATGCCATCCCGGTTGCACCACCACTAAAACCCTTTCCTCCCGTAAATTTATCTGACTCGACTCACACCAAGCGATCGCCTCTTGTTCAATTTCCTCACATAACTGTTGTCGTTGCTGGTTAATTTCTTCACATTGCATCGCCCTTTCCAAAGCTATTCCCATATCATCAGTAGTCAAAAGCTCAATCACAATTTGTGGGTCAGCAATACGCCCAACTGCATTGATGCGCGGGCCCAGGCGAAAACCAATATCATCAGGTTTAAGAGATTTTTGATTATCTTTTGATTTTGGGTTTAATACCCCGCTATCTACAGACTGTTGAAAATTTTTTGGCGTTTGAGTTCCCTCTTCCTCCCCCCTTTCAAAGGGGGGCAAGGGGGGATACCCTCTTCCCTCTTCCTTCTTCCCTCTTCCTTCTTGACAAGTTCCCTCTTCCTCCTTCCCTCTTCCCTCTTCCTTCTTCCTTCTTCCTTCTTCCTTAGCTTGAACACCAGATACCTGAATTAATGCTTGTACTCCTGCTAACTGGGAGTGAGGCAAATATTGTAACCCCCGTTTCACCAAGCGACGGTTTACTCCAGTTAGAGGCGCCAAGTCAGCAATAGTACCCAAGGTGAATAATTCTAAAAGTGGCTTAATTAAACCTTGGTGTTTTCCCAAACGTTGCGCTAGAGATACTGCCAAAATGTAAGCAACCCCCACTCCTGCCACACCCCGATAAGGAGAAGTTTCTGAAATAAGCTTGGGGTTGAGGATAGCGTGAGCTGGTGGTAGTTTTGGTGGAATGTCGTGGTGGTCTGTAATAATAACATTTACACCTAATTCCCTTGCCCTAGCAATAGGTTCATAAGCAGCAATACCATTGTCTACAGTGATGATGAGACTTACTCCTTCCTGATGAAACTCCTTAACAATACGTTGGTTAATGCCATAACCTTCCTGCATTCGACTAGGAATAGCATAGTCAACTTTTGCCCCTAGATATTTGAGAGCGCGCAACAATAAAGCAGTGCTAGTCATTCCATCTGCATCATAGTCACCACAAATAGCAATTTTTTGTTCTTGAGAAATTGTAGTTTGTAATAAGTTGAGACTAATATCTAAGTCGGGAAATTCTTCTATTGGTAGAGGTAGTTTTATTGACTCAGGATCTAAAAATTCTTGTGCTTGTTCTATAGTAGAAATATCCCGGTTAATTAATGTCTGGGCAATTAGGGGTGATATTTCTAGAGTTTTGGCTAGTTGTTTAGTTATTTCTGGTTGCTCTGGATATATTAACCACCTTTGGTTAGGTAAGTTTTGCTGCTTTGGTGAAAGGGGGAAATTATTTTGCATATTGAATAAGGAAGAGGGAAGAAGGAAGAAGGAAGAAGGAAAGGGGCAAGCGAATACGGGAGCAAGATGCTCCCACTACCGTGTCTCGTAACAAATATAATTACAATGCACTACCACTTTAATTGTTTATATTCAGAATCATATTATACCAAGCGTGAAAAAAGAATACAGAACTTACCCAAATTGACTTTTAAAACACCATCTGTAGGGGCGCCATTCGGAGCTTTGCGGAACGCAAATGGCATTCGCCCTCATTCGATTTAGTGTCCGTGCGTAAGTCCTGAATACTTAACTTAAGTGAAACTTCAATTATCAAGTAATTAAGATGCTAAGTAAATAACTTTTTTGATAATTAGCACGCCAGTTATTGTTAATTATCCTTATATTTACTTCTCTGTACGGACGCCCTTATGCAACGTCCCTACTACTCTTTAAATGTAAACCATAATTATAGGAGGAAAAATGTTCAAAAGCTTAATCAGACAAAAATATTTAGGAGCAATACTGTTCCGGAACACTTATAACGAATGCTTGCTTCATTCATTAAAAAGCTGAAAAGCTCAAATGCTGAAATACTGATAGCTTATTATTAGGAGGAAAAATGTTCAAAAGCTTAATCAGACAAAAATATTTAGGAGCAATACTGTTCCGGAACACTTATAACGAATACTTGCTTCATTCATTAAAAAGCTGAAAAGCTCAAATGCTGAAATACTGATAGCTTATTATTAGGAGGAAAAATGTTCAAAAGCTTAATCAGACAAAAATATTTAGGAGCAATACTGTTCCGGAACACTTATGCGGTTAAAATACGTCTGGCTTATATCTTTGCTTTAATTGCAATAATTTTCCCTCATCATTATGTTTTAGCTCAAACCACTACAGAATATTATGCTGCTTTGAGTGAGGATAAAATTATTAATAATGACTCGGAAAATCAAGATGCTTCTATTAGACTTCTCCGAAAATAGTCAAACCAATACTGTAACTATCTTTTAAGGAGCGATCGCTATTTTACCAAGATAGTTGATTTTTACAGTCTCATAGGTATTAGAGATAGTTAGTATTAATATATAGCCCTAATTATAGTATCTTAAGTCAAGAACTTTTTAAGATATTTTCGGCTAATTTATTAATACAAAATAACCGTCCCTATTCCCAGTATTACAAGTCCACAAATAGTCATTATTATTTGCGTATATTTATCAGAATTTAGCCTGAATCTTTCCTGGGCTACTCGAAATATTTTTACCAATCTAATTATATGTTCTATAAAGATTCTTTCAGCAGCCAGTTCTTGATTTTGAGACTTTTGCTGACTGGTTAATTCTTGATTCTTTGGCTTTTTTTTCGGTGTTCTTATTGCTGATTCTCCAATGTAAGCTTTATCACCAGCAAATTTTTGTTCTTGAGCGAATTTTTCTTGTGTTTCACGAAAAAAACTTATGTCACTTTTTTTTCCTGGTTTTCCAGCTTCTACATCGACAATATCTTTACCTAATGGTAACACAATCACCTGACTTTTTCTAGTATGACTTTTTTTCTTTCCTGAGTAATATTCTTTTTGTTTTGCATATTCTTCTGGCCTTTCTATACCCTGTTCATAGCTATCTATAATTAACTCATACTCTGTTAAAATTTCTTTAACAATTTCTTTGTCACTGGAGTTTTTTTTACCTGTTCTAGTAGACTTGGTGGTAACAATTCTCCAATTATTGGGCACCAATAATTAAATGTATCATTGGCAGTAGTTTCACTCACTCCAAATTGAATTCCTAGTAATTGAAATGTTGTTAAATGTCTTAAATAAGTTAATGTTAAAATAATTTGTTCTGAGATAGATAATTTAGGTAGCCTACCACCACCAGAAGCCATTATTATCACTTTTTTAGCTGTAGCTATTTCTCGCTTATTATTGTGGAGTTTTTCTGCTTGTTTTAATAACTTTTCTAACTGTTCATACTTCATACCTAATAAACGTTCTGATTCTTGTGGGTGATTGTGAATATAATCGAGTATATTAGTCATAATTTGCCTAGCAAAAATTACATTTTTTATTACTTTATCACAATTTATTTATTTTTCGGAGATGTCTATTTATTTTAATCGGGGTGTCGATAAATATAATGATGGAAATTTTCCCGGAGCTTTGAATGATTTTAGTAAAGCTATTGAGCTGATACCGGATTTTATTGAAGCTTATTATAATCGTGGTATTTTACGAATTGAATTAGCAGAATATCAAGGAGTAATTGAGGATTTT
>NZ_JAAHGK010000603.1:0-4475 GCF_010672505.1 Okeania sp. SIO2B9
TTTTCACTGGAGAGAAATTTTTAGTAGACGCTTTGTTAGATACTGGTTTTACCACAGGATGGTTAGCCATTAATTCTCAAGATTTAGAAGCTTTGCAGTGGCCTTTAGTTGCACCTGACATAGAAATGCAGACTGCTAGAGGGAATGAATTCTTTAATATCCATCAAGGTTTAATAATTATTGATGGAGAACAAATGACAATACCAGTTCATGTTGGTGAAGAAATACCTGAATTTTTAATTGGTTCTCAATGGTTGGAAATAATGGAACTTACTGTCAATAAATCAGAGGATATTTTAAAGCTATCAAAAATTGACAAGTGAAAAATTAATCAAGATAAAAATTATTGGAATGTAGTATGATGTATTTTTTATAAACATTATAGTTAATTAACTGAATAGAAAAAATGCCAGCTCCAAAAGAAGTTTTTGATAATCCAGAGAAATATTGGAGTTTTATAACATCTCCCACTGCTGAAGAATTTGAAGGTCAATATTTTGATCGTAAGGAAGTTGGTCGTCCACAACCAAATGGTTGTATGAGTAAAAATGAACTCAATAAGGTAGTAGAGCAAATTACCAAATGTATTTCTGCCTTTGCTAATTCTAATAAAGAAGGAGGACTTTTAGTATTAGGAATTTCTGATAAGGGAGATTTGATGGGTGTCAATCATCTTAATGAAGAGCAAATTAATAGATTAACAAATATTGATAAATTACTGAAATATCAATCTGCATCAATCAGATTTTATTCTCCAAAAGGAGAGACAAAAAAGATTTGCTTGATTTATACTCCTTACACAGAAAACGGAATTTGTGAGACCCCGGGAGACCCACCTAAAAGTTGGGAACGACGAGGTTCTCAAAGTATTCCTTTAAACCACGATCAAAGAGATAGACTTCGCCGAGATAAGAAAATAGTTAATTTTGAAAGGCAGTATTGTTCTCCTTACGATGCTGATGATTTAGAAAAAGGAGTTTTAAATGAATTTCGTCCAGTTTTTTTGGACGTTGCTAAATATGACTATAGTGATGATGAACTCCTTTATCAAGCAGGAGCTTTAATCAAAGATGGAAATAATTATGCTTTTACTAATGCAGGGTTTCTATTTTTTGTAGCAAACCCTCAAAGAATAATGCCTTCGTCATATATTAGATTACTTAGATTTGAGGTTAACAACGAAGATAGAGATAATCGTGGACTACCAACTTTTGAAAAAGAATTTACTGGTTCAATTACTAAACAAATTCGCGATATAAGAACTTTTTTGAAAGAATCTGGATTCTTTAAACTATATCAAAAAAGAAATCCTGATGGGGGATTTTCTGAAGAACCAGAATATCCTTATATTGCTATTGATGAAGCTATTGTTAATGCAGTTGCCCACAGAGATTATGCGATACAACTTCCAATAGAATGTGAATTATATAAAGATGCTTTCGTAGTTAAAAATGGAGGACGTATTTTACAAAGAGACCAACAAGTTCCCCACGAATTTAGACTTGATGATAAGATAATACTCAATTCAATGCCTCGCAATCCAAAACTAATTAAATGGCTGAAAATTATGCGCGAGAAAGGAGGAGCTGCCTTTATTAGAGCATTAAGCGAAGGTACTAAACGAATGCGGGACGAAATGAAAAAGTTGAACTTACCTGCCCCTTTATATATAGTTAATCCCGCAGAAACCACCTTGATTTTGTATAGTAATTCTGCCGAACGTGAGGCTAATTTTTCTGCTGATTCTGGATTAGGTGCGACTAATAAATTTAGTAATTTATTTCCTCTAAAATTTATTATGGAAAATGGCGAAATTCCAGATGGAAATTTTTTAAACCAAAGAAGTAAGGATATTATATCTGCTTTAAAAAATGCCTTAATTGCTAATGGTTGGTATATTGATACTCATACAAATTATCGGCTAGTAGCTCACCGTAAAAATGCTCATATCCGGCAGAACAAAAAGGTAGATGAAATAGTTAGATTTTATCAAGTATATTTATTTCAAATTCGCCAATACTCGAATAATTTAAATAATTTATACCTTCGTATTGACTTGGATTTGCAAGTTAGGAACGTTCAGAATATTTCTAAATTATTTAGAGATTATCCTGCTAATTTTTTTGCCAATCAAAGAGCTTTAGCTAGATGGCAAGAAAACTGGTATCATGGAAAAATTATTAGGGCTGATTCTGAATATACCAATTTATATATTTTTGATTTGAAAAAAGAAGTACAAGTTCCTAGTAATCGTGTAATTCCTAATTTACAAGATAGTACTATTGAAGAAATTCTGAATAAAAGAAAGATTAAATTTAATTTGTCTACTAAAATTGAAGAACTAAGTTTGGAGAACAAACATGATGCAGCTGAAATTAGAGCTGAAAAAATACAGGCAATTGCTAAATATTTATCTCAAGATATTTTCAAACCTTTAATTATTGGAGGAATGCAGATATTTATGGAGCCGTCGCCAACTTCATTATCTAAATCTAATAGAGCGGGAAATTGAAGGTCAACAGCTTACCATAACCGAGTGTCGAATTTTCTCGTCACCGTCCAGAAAATACACCCCAACCACTTCCTGATTTAAAAGTTTTAGCTGTTCAAATTCTGAGCTTAACAAAACTAAATTAGGCATCTACAGATTCACTTTGTAAAGCTATAAGTAGTGACATTCCTTTTTCTGAATTAGTAGACTGTTTAATTGAGTTAGTTTGAGAAAGACATTCCCAATAATTAAAATTTTGACGTAGGTTGGGTTGAGCGACAGCAAAACCCAACAATAAAAATTATCAACACGAGTTTAGCTACCAAACCCCCAACAACTAACTATTCCCTACTTATCAAATTCTGAACTTAACAAGACTAAATTAGGCATCTACAGATTCACTTTGTAAAGCTATAAGTAGTGACATTCCTGTTTCTGAATTAGCAAACTGTTTAACTGAGCTAGCTTGAGAAAGACATTCCCAATAATTAAGATTTTGACGTAGGTTGGGTTGAGCGCCAGCAAAACCCAACAATAAAAATTATCAACACAAGTTTAGCAACCAAACCCCCAACAACAAACTATTCCCTAGTTAATACCAATTTTTAAAGATGTCACAAATAGTTGGCAACTTATGATGTGAAAGAATAACCTGAAATTAGTGTATAACCATTACTTTCTATCAACTTTCACTTCTGAATTCTGACTTCTGACTTCTGACTTCGTTAACACCCCTCCAACTTCGCCACCTCAAACCGAGTCTTCAACACAGAATCAGGATTCAAACTAATAGAATCAATCCTTAACTCTACCAACAACTGCGCAAACTCAGGATGATCGCTCGGTGCCTGACCGCAAATACCAATCTTACGCCCGCACTCATGAGCAATAGTAATCGCAATCTTAATCATTCGCCTCACAGCATCATGGCGTTCATCAAAAATATCTGCTACCAATGCCGAATCTCGGTCTAAACCCAATACCAACTGAGTCAAATCATTCGACCCAATAGAAAATCCATCAAACACTTGAGCAAACTGTTCGATTAAAATCACATTACTCGGTAACTCACACATCACATAAACCTGCAAACCATTCTCACCCCTCACCAAACCATACTTAGCCATCTCCCCTAAAACCTTCATTCCTTCTTGGGGTGTACGACAAAACGGAATCATCGGAATTACATTTGCCAATCCCATTTTATCCCGCACTCGCTTCAGTACCAGACATTCCAAACCAAAAGCTTCCCGATATTTGGGATGATAATAACGAGACGCACCTCGCCAACCAATCATTGGGTTTTCTTCATCAGGTTCAAACTGTTTCCCTCCCAATAAATTAGCATATTCATTACTCTTAAAATCGCTCATCCGCACAATAACAGGTTTCGGATAAAAAGCAGCAGCGATCGCTCCCATCCCATAAGCTAGGCGATCGATAAAGAAATCTGCCTTATTTTCATATCCCATAGTCAACTCAGCAATTTTTGCCTTTTCCACCTCATCTTCCACTTCGTCAAAATTGAGCAATGCTAAAGGATGCACCCCAATATGATTAGCAATTATAAATTCCAATCTAGCCAAACCCACACCATCAACAGGAAGTGCCGATAACCGAAAAACCTCCTCTGGGTTGCCCACATTCATCAAAATGCGGGTGCGAGTTTCTGGCAAATCATCCAATACTGTTTCCACCACCTCAAACGTGAGCAACCCATCATAAATTATCCCCACTTCTCCCTCAGCACAGTCAACAGTCACCGCCTGACTATTGTACAATAGTTTCGTAGCATTTTCGCAACCAACAATCGCCGGAATACCCATCTCCCGCGCAATAATTGCAGCATGACAAGTACGCCCACCTTGGTTAGTAACTATAGCGCTAGCCTTTTTCATAATGGGTTCCCAGTCGGGGTCAGTTTTGTTAGTGACTAACACCTCCCCTGGTTGAAATTCAGAAATGTTATGGGTATCCAGAATTA
>NZ_JAAHGK010000604.1:0-4473 GCF_010672505.1 Okeania sp. SIO2B9
TGCTGATTTAATATTGGCTGAATTTTGTCGTAACATTTATAAATATCAATAGCAATGTGCTGAGGAACGAGATGATCTACCGATCCACCAAAAATGGCAATTTCTTTAACTACACTACTACTTAAAAAGCTATATTCATTAGAGGTGGCCAAAAAAACTGTCTCTATTTCAGATAATAAGGTTTTATTTGTATGGGCCATTTGAAGTTCTTTTTCAAAATCAGAAAGAACTCGTAGACCTCGCATCAGGACTTTAGCCTGTCGCATTTTTGCATAGTTTACCGCTAAACCATCGAAACTGGCTACCTCCACATTAGATAGGTGTTGTGTGGAATAGTGAATTTGATTTAAACGTTTCTCAATGGCAAACAAAGGAGTCTTACTAGGATTTTGCAGTACGGCCACAATAACCTTTTCAAAAAGCTTACACCCTCGTTCAATAATATCTATGTGACCGAGGGTAATAGGGTCAAAACTGCCTGGATAGATTGCAATCACAATATAGCTATATTAAGAATAGTTATTCAAATATTTTAGCAAGGTTATTAGAAATATTTCCAAGATATTATTTGTCTGTTTTTTTGAGGTAATATTATATCAGGAAAGTAATCAGTATTTTTTGAATTAGATGATATTTGGGATTTGCTAGTGGTGCATTGTGATTTTTTCAGTAACAGCATAGTGAGGGTTATAGCCACCATTCACCATTACTATACAGAACTACCAAGATTTTTGATCGATAAAAATATATTTCGGTTTTAGTTTGATTTATTTTGGTAATAACTGCCAGACAATAAAGATAATTGTACTTTCAAATAATCTTTTAGTTTTTGGTATTATTTAAATTATTTTCTGCTTTTTTTGAGATTAAGATAAAAATCAATTGAAGCAGCAAAAAAAAACGACAATAAAGTCGATAATTCATGCTAAAAACTAGGATGTAAATTAATCAAACAAATATTAATATTTTATCTTGAATAATTAGTAGTAAATTAATCTATAAAAATCTTTAATGCTATAGTTATAGCGCTGTGCACAGGCAACAGGAGGAATAAATTGCTGATAATATTAAGATTTTTAGCTATTGGACAGTTCCTGTAATTTGTAAATA
Organism: Okeania sp. SIO2B9; assembly: GCF_010672505.1. Classification (NCBI taxonomy): domain Bacteria; kingdom Bacillati; phylum Cyanobacteriota; class Cyanophyceae; order Oscillatoriales; family Microcoleaceae; genus Okeania; species Okeania sp. SIO2B9. The sequence continues at coordinate 1,111 of NZ_JAAHGK010000604.1, forward strand.
TGCCAGCGCACATTGCTATATTTTTTTATCCGTAACTAGATCAAGATCATGATAAAAATGTTCCTCGAATTACAACTTTAAAAATTTGTCTAATTATTCTTCTATGAAAATTTACTACAAAATTTCTGACTGGTTAGAAACTAACTGGGTAACACCAAGCTATGCAGGTGGGTTACTCGGAATGTTATCAATATTCTTCTTTGGTGCCGCCACTAATACAATGGCAGGATGGTTATATGTAATTAGTGGGATGAGTTTTGCATTATTAGGAATGGGTGCTGTTTTGCCAGGGCGATCGCTACGTCAAATACAAGTACGTCGCCATCTAATTCAACCTGTAACGGTGAACGACTATTTAACTATCGCCCTCACAATTGAAAATTCTACTAATCAACCAATAGCATTAGTGCAACTCAAGGATGAAATTCCTTTGGTGCTAGGAAAATCACCTCAACAAGCAATAGAAGTCATTCCTGGGAAAGAAGTTTACCATTGGACTTACCATTTACCTACCAAAAGAAGAGGAATATATCGTTGGCATCATCTTCAACTGAGAAGTGCAGCACCTCTAGGTCTATTTTGGTGTCGCCGTAGTCGGAATGCTAAAGCTACTGCTATTGTGTATCCTACAGTTTTACCCCTGAGTAATTGTCCGATAATAGATGAACTTGGTCAAGAAAATAGCCGTCAACTAAACGAGGATAGTCGTTATCTAATGGCTTCGGAAGGCTTAACTCGGACATTACGACCATATCGGTTTGGCGACCCTAGTCGTTTGATCCATTGGCGGAGTAGCGCTCGTTATGGAGAGTTGCGGGTTCGAGAATTAGAGGTATCTAAGGGAGGAGAAGAAGTTATCATTTGTCTTGATAGTGCTGCTAATTGGCAAACAGATAATTTTGAAGCAGCGGTAATAGCAGCAGCTTCTTTGTATTTCTATGCTAACCGCTCTCTGAAAAATGTCCAGCTTTGGACTGCTGCTACTGGGTTGGTGCATGGAAATAGGGTGGTGTTGCAAACTTTGGCTGGAGTTAAGTTTGGGGAGGAGGTTGTGTTAGGAAAACCACCAAATAAGTCTTTGCTCTGGTTGACTCAAGACCCAGTTAGTTTATCTTCTCTGCCTTCTGGAAGTAGGTGGTTATTATGGTTAGATGAGTCTATTTCTCCTGGAACAGAAGCAGGAAAGATTTCGCATTCTTCTGGTTTAGAAATTAGTTCTACTCAGCCTTTAGAGTTTCAACTTCAGTCTCAAGTTTGAAGGAAGAAGATGGGGAGTAGGGGAGATGAGAGATGGGGAGATGAGAGATGGTAATCAAACATGACATTACTATTCAGAAATAGTATAACTTTTAAGCAGACTTTGAAACGAGTTTATGGTTTATTGAATTGTTTGTATTGACAAATGTCACTTTTTATTATAAGTGGGTAAAAATCTGAAACATTTAGAATTTTTCACCATATTTTCCCCCGAAAATGACTTTGTGCTGTAAGATTGAGACAAATATCTAATATCAACAACATAACAAACGTATATTATGAACCCAACAACAGAAAATAAAAAACTATCCAGTGAAAAATCGTTGAAAGCGATGAAAAGTTTTTCTGAAAAGTATGCCAAGAATACAAATACTTATTTTTGTGTAGATCCTTCCGTTACGGCAGTGGTAATTGAAGGGTTGGCTAAACATAAGGATGAATTGGGCGCTCCTTTATGTCCATGTCGTCATTATGAAGATAAAGAAGCAGAAGTAAAAGCTACATATTGGAATTGTCCTTGTGTACCGATGCGAGAGCGTAAAGAATGTCATTGTATGTTGTTTTTAACTCCAGATAATGACTTTGCTGGGGAAGAGCAAACAATTACTCAAGAAGTTTTAGAAGCTACTAGAGCAACTATGTAGGTTGAAAACTAGAAGGAATCAGGAATAAAGTTTAGTCGAAATTTTTGCCAAGGTAGAGCTTTTTCTGATGAGTTTTGTTGAGATAAACAGAGATATTTTTTTCCTTTTTCCTTCTACTGAAAATACATGATTTTAACAATATTTTTTCTTATTCCTTCTGCTATACTAATGCACCCTACTGGAGTGACACAGCTAATTTTTGGCATTAGCTTTTTTCGCATAATTCTTGTTATTGCAAGGTTTTGCCTATTTTTTATAATGCAACATTTAAGGTATCTCAGGTGCGTTACTCTTTGCTAACACACCCTACTGAACCGACACGCCTAAAAATGTAGGTTGAGTTGAGGGACGAAACCCAACCTACATCTATTGCAAAATTTAAGATGAAACAGTCTACTACTACTAATGGTATACAGCAAAAAGGAATACCAGGCACGGGAGCAAGATGCTCTCACTGTTCTCGTAACAAACTTTGCCGGACAATTTTTTCCAGTTCAGTCCCTCTTCCTTCTTCCTTCCTCAACTTAGTTATAGCGTTTTCAAATGAGATGTCAAACAAGAGTTGGTTATTTACTAACAGTAAAAAGTCTGGCAAACCTTCTGACCTGTTGCCTGTTGCCTGTTGCCTGTTGCCTGTTGCCTGTTGCCTAAAAGCGACCAGGTTTTTTAGCGACCAGGTTTTTTTTCGCAACTCAAATGAAATTACTATAAAAATAATGACTTCTGAACAAGAAAAAATTCCCCAAGAGTTTTGGCAAGGAATAGCTGAGTTTAATCAACAAGAATTCTATAAATGCCATGATACTCTGGAGGCTTTATGGATGGAAGCTGGAGAACCGGAACGTACTTTTTATCAAGGGGTTTTACAAATAGCAGTTGGACTTTATCATGCGGGTAATGAAAATTGGCGTGGTGCTGTTATGTTGTTGGGGGAAGGTATTAGGAAATTGAATTATTATTTACCTAGTTATTTTGAGATTGATGTCGATAAGTTACTGACAGAAAGTGCCGAATTATTGAAAAATTTACAAGAGTCTGGTCCTGAAAATATTGCTGATTTTGTGCGCTCTTCTGATAATACAAAATACCCAAAAGTTGTCAAACTATAGCAGGCAACAGGCAACAGGCAACAGGCAAAAGGCAACAGGGAGAAGAGAAAAGTCAGTCCAGTAGGGTGTGTTAGCGGTAGCGTAACGCACCCTAACAGTGCCAAGCATTGTACCTTGTACCTTGTATACCATTACTATGCAGGACTACCCATTTTTCTACCTTTTTCCCCTATTCTATCTTTGTTCTTCAATACTACAGCAGTCGTCACTATAGTTAGAACATCGGATAATTATGATGATTTATGAGGTGAGCAAGATGGTCGCACTAATTTTCCTAACAAACCTGGCGGTTGCTATAATTTATCATTAGTGTAATCTATTTGCTTGATAATTCTTGCTACTTGATTTCTCGA
>NZ_JAAHGK010000605.1:0-4468 GCF_010672505.1 Okeania sp. SIO2B9
TACCAAAAACTCCGATTCTTTCTACTAGACGACTAGAGGCAAACCATTGAGTTGCTACTTGGCAGGTACTCAAAACTCCCTCAAATAAACCTAAGAAAGTTGCTATTTGACTTGCTCCATCAGTTGTTGGGTTTTGCAGTTCTAGTTGATAAAAGAATTGAAAGTCTATTAATACATAGAGAACTTCTGCTATTACAAAAAATATGATTAATGGGAGTATATAACCTTGTAGAGGTCCTTGAATGTTCCTTGTAGAAAATTCTTGTTCGTCTTCTTCCGGTATCCAACGGCTAGAGTCAGGAAAAGATTGTTGATATTTTTCTGACAAAAATAACAGTATTCCTGACCCACATACTATCATTAATCCAGATATTATTGTAACATTACTCAGTCCAACAAAGTATAGTATTAAAGGTAGAGAAAATCCACTAATTACTCCTGCTACTAAAAAACCACTACTAATTATTGGATATGTTCGCTTAATTTCTCTGATGTTAAATAACTGATTAGCTGTGATTGAGGTATTCAGATCGTTGAGCAAATAACAAGCTTCTACCCACAACCACATCATAAAGGTAGTCAGAAAAGCTAAACTCAGACCAGTTATCTGTACATTTTCGATACCAATACCAAACCGAAATAAAAACAAAGGTGCTGCCATTAGTAATAGAATAACTATTATTACTCGACGCAGAGGCATGATTTTTTGTAGCCAAGAATAGACAAAACCCAGACCTGAACCTATAACAGCACTGGCAATATATATCCATGGTAGTTTGTCAGCACCATACTGGTCTAAAAATAAACTAACTGTACTTAGTTCTAACCAAATTAATCCGACAGAAGTAAGAGTATATACCGCAAACATTAGCAAGGTTCGCTCTACTTCCTCAGAACGGAGATTGAGGGATATTAGCAGTTTATCTCCTAATCCTGTGTAATTTTTCAAACTTCTCTGTTCCATGAATTTGCTGAATTTGAACTTAAATCTATACTTAAGAAAGTATACTTCTTGCCCAATAGTTTAAATCCTCTCCTGAAAATTATCAGAAGAGGAATGTACTTAATAAATCAAGTAGAACGGAGAGCTAGCTTCACCCACTCAAACTTAATTAGTATTATCCTAAACTGTGAAGTTCTCTCTCGTTAAATATAGCAATGAGCGCTGGTATGTTTACATACTACATAAAACTGCAAAAGCAATACAAGTGCTGCTAAATGACCGATATTTTTTATTTGCGATCGCAGAATGGATGCGATCGCCGACACTACCCCTCTCGCGATTGCGCCTTGGAACTTGATTTAACAGATAATTAAAAAATCACATTCTTGTCTCAAAGCGATCGTCTCAAAGAGCAACTACATCAATTATTCGTATAGCATATCTTTCACCACTACGTTGTAATTTTGGTAGTAAACAATTTTCCCACCAGCTCTCATGCCATACACGATTACAACTTCCTATAAATGTTAAAGGAGCAAACTTTTTTTCTTGATTTATAGCTGCAATCCAACTTACTCTCTCAGTTCTTTTTCCTGATTTCATACCTGGTACTCTTTTTCCTTTAACTCCATAACCATAAGGATAATCTTCCCTATTATCTATTCCAGCTTCATCTACATCAACAATATCTTTCTTGTCCATTTGATTTAGTTTAAAGATAAATTCTTCTGTTTCTAGTTCGTCTGTTTCTTGATCACCATATGTTTTTTTTTACGAGTAAAACCAAGTTTTTTTTAACCTCTACTAATAGTAAAACGACTACAGTTTCCCCATGTTGCAGCCATTTGTTTTTGAGTTTGTTCGTGAAATGCCTGAACAAATTTTTCAAATTCTTCCCAGTCTTTAATTTTAGATATCTGAGGAGGAGGTACACTGACTTTAGCTGCTGTTGAACCTGTGCTTAAATATCGATCTCGCCATTGATGAAGAGTAGGCCGACTTATATTTAATAAACGACTCACATGACTAATAGACATACCATTAATCATGAGATTAAGAGCCCGTTGACGCAAATCTTGACTGTAAGGATGTACCATAACACTCAAACTTTATTTGAAGATAGAAGTTTCTTAAATTATAAACTGTAAATTTTCAATACCTAAACACACATCCTGAAAATTTTAATGTTTGGCGATCGCCTAATTTATGTATGAAAAATGCAGGTCATGCAGCAACTACAATACTACATAAATTCTTTATGTAGTATGTAAAGATGCCAGCACTCATTGCTATAGATGAAGAAAAATTGGTAGATTTTGTACCTGATGAAGTGAAAATTCATGTATAGCAATGAGCGCTCAGGTATTTACAACTTAGTAGCTCAAAGTGCAGTAAGGGAAAAGGTTTACAAAAAATAATGTGTAAATATGCCAGAGCACATTGCTATAGATTTGGGTTTCCAGGGGTTACAGAAGGAATTTGTCAACATCAAGTCGACCCACGAAAAAACCTCGATCTAAGGAATTAACTGACCAACAAAAACATCTCAATCAAGAAAAAAGTAGCGATAGCGTCAAATGTGAACATACAATATCTGGGGTAAACAGATATAATGCAGCTAGAGGATGATATCGAAATCACATCAAAGATGCGCGACGCTCACTTCATGTTCACTGCAGCTGGACTCTGGAATTTCTACTTAATGGCAGCATAATTTAATGATTGAAAGGTAGAAATTTTCCATTTAACTTTAAGGTTTTATTTCGCGACAAGTCTACTGATGAGCGGATGATTAACTCTACTAAAACAGAATGACTTTAATTTCCCTGATTTTTTGAATCTTGGTCGCCCTCCACGTTTACCAGTTTGATCAGGTATTAACCAACGTTTCTAAGCTTGATCTAGTCTTTGTAAGTTAATTTGTTGAACTTCCTATGGAGATTTCCTTGTAGTCGGGAAATAAGTTTTTTGTCTGTAAGAGTGATGATTCCTCAAAAGAATAATCTGGCAACTCTTGAATCTCACCCATAGGACATGACACTATCGAACAACGGTTATTTGACACCTGGTTTGGTTCAACCAGTCCAAGGGTTGACCAAGAGCATAATTCCAATGCCTTTGTAATAGTTATAGCCAATAATCAATGTTGACTGACTGTTCACAAGTGGGCTTAATTTTGTAGCAATCAGTAATTATTATAATTTTCCTACTACTCTTTAGTGCTATATTTGAACAGCAATTGACACCTGTTTAATTTACCAGAGGCTATTAACCTCCCGTTATAATCTAATCTGCGATTTAACGGGAGACCCCTTGGCAAATCAAGTTGGAGTTATCAATGTCATGACTATCCCACTTTACTTTTTAGGAGATAACAACATCATCATACTGCGTCCCTCTCTCTTGGGAGCTTGTTGAACCTCTGCTAAATCTTTTAGATCTTCTTTCATCCGCATCAATAATGCTTCTGCAAGATTACTGTGCTGTATTTCCCGGCCTCGGAACATAATAGTGGCCTTAACCTTATCACCTGATTCGAGAAAACGCTTTGCATGAGATAAGCGAACATTATAGTCATGCTCCTCAATTTTATAGCGCATTTTCACTTCCTTAACTTCTGCGTTATGTTGCTTCTTTTTTGCCTCTTGTGCTTTCTTTTTCTGCTCAAACACATACTTCCCATGGTCCATGATCCTACAAACCGGTGGGTCAGCTTTATCACTGACCATAACCAGGTCTAGTTCCTTTTCTCTGGCCATTTGCAACGCTTCTTCTGTATCCATAATTCCCAACTGAGAGCCATCTGCGTCAATGGCTCTGATTTTAGGAACTCGAATATTGTTGTTAACTTGAGGGAGATTACGATTATTTCTTTTTTCGATTGGCATTAATTGGAATATTTAAAACGATTGTTTAGAGGGACATTTATACTAAATCAGGCTACACTTTTTAGATAGATCCTTTTTTTGATGCTATCCCTAGTTGAAGCGCCGGAGATTTTTATGATCAAGGGTTTTTACGCTTCCCAGCTATTTTCGGTAAAGCATCAAGACTTAGTATTCTACATTTTGCCTGTTTCTAACCTCATATAGATTTGAGGATTTGATGTTACATACTAGTTTATAGAGAACAGAATATTTGCTAATTTAGCAATATCTATCTAAATTGAATTTTAATTTTGGAATGTTGTTTTTAACATAAATAGTCTAGCTTATAAACAATAATAATATCACGAATGAAGGCTTTTATGCAAGTTTATTAGTTTGACAATGATACTGGGCACTCAACTCTCTAACGATCGTAGATAGATAATTAATAATGCTGGTGCTAAAGTAATGTGTCTGGCACTTTGCAAATCTTAATATTTAGGAATTCTTGAAGTATATGGTGGGCAATACTACTAGGAACTGGCAAAAAAAAATAGGTAGTCAAAGAGACTGGGTATGGCGAGGGGGCAAATTCGTTATACCTATGTTAGATGCCAAAATAACCACGAAACTTTAGAAGGCCATAACTTAGAAAACC
>NZ_JAAHGK010000606.1:0-4464 GCF_010672505.1 Okeania sp. SIO2B9
TGGACAACGAATTGCAGTAGAAATTAAAAGCTTCTTAGGTGTATCCCCTATTAAGGATTTATAACAAACGTTCTGGAGCTTGCTGGGACAAAATTTGTGCATAGATAATGTATTGACCCAACGCTTGTTCTAAATCCTTAATAGGGGATACACCTAAGAAGCTTTTAATTTCTACTGCAATTCGTTGTCCCTCCTTTTGAGCGGCCAAAAGCTTTTTTGCCCCCAAATCTGCATAAAGCGTCCGACTACCGAATTGAAGTCGTAAAGGGTCGTCAGTAATTGTCCATCCATCCTTCACCAATGCTGTTTTAACTATCTGATGGTAAATATCTTTTGCCATTTCAACCTAACTTAATACAAGCTTATCTTGCAAAAGCCAAAACCTATTATACAGTTATTAATTATAATAAATTTGATATGATTAATCTACTTAACAAGTCCTAATTTTTAGGATTATTTTTTGAATTTGGTATGACTCGAAATGATTCCTTCAAAACGTTTATATTTACTATTATTGTTAGGAATGGTTGTTGCGCCAGTCATCACTATTTTGCTCGACCGACAAATAAGTTTGATGGCACTAGCACTGTTTGATGTGATTATCTGTAGTTTGGCTGTTTGGGATGGAGTTACAGTGAAACCTCATCGAGTCAAACTAGCGCGCTACCCTTTAGAGAAGCTTTCCATTGGGCGAGATAATGATATTACTATATCGGTTAAGTCTGGCAAACACAGGGCAAATATTATCTTGCATGATGATTATCCCCCAGAATTTGCAACTTCCTCTACTACTCTCTCAGCAATAGTTGAACCTAACAGCAGTCAAGAATTAACTTATCATGTCAACCCCGATAAACGAGGTGAGTTTCAGTGGGGAAATATTCGGGCGCGACAATTGGGACAGTGGGGTTTAGCGTGGCAGCAATGGCAAGTTCCGGCAAGTCAACAGGTGGCAGTTTACCCAGATTTGCTGGGGTTACGATCGCTCTCGATCCGTCTCTCTCTACAAAATACTGGCACGATGCGTCAAAAGCGACCTCTGGGAATGGGAACAGAATTTTCCGAACTCCGGGAATATGGTATTGGTGGTGATATACGCTTCATTGACTGGAAAGCTACTGCTCGTCGTAGTCGCCCCTTAGTGCGGGTATTGGAACCAGAAACGGAGCAAACTTTGATTATTTTACTTGATGGGGGGAGGTTGATGACTGCCCAGGTGCAGAGTTTAAAACGGTTTGACTGGGGTTTGAATGCTACTTTGTCATTAGCAATGGCAGGGTTGAGTAGGGGCGATCGTGTGGGTGTGGGAGTATTTGAGCGTCAACTCAGCACTTGGATACCACCGGAGAGGGGAAAAAATCAATTATCAAAATTAATTGAAAGTCTGACACCTATTCAACCAGTTTTGCGGGAACCAGATTATGTCGAAGCAGTTACTAGAGTGGTTAAGCAACAAACCCGTCGTGCTTTGGTAGTCGTAATTACTGATATTGTGGATACTACTGCTTCTGCGGAACTGTTGGCAGCATTGGCAAGGTTAACGCCTCGTTATTTACCGTTTTGTGTGGCTTTGTGCGACCCATTGGTGGAAAAATTAGCTCATACTCCCACTGTTTCTGGAGAACATCAGCAGGTACATGAAAAAAGTCATGCTGCTTATACTCGTGCTGTAGCAATAGATTTATTATCTCAAAGACAAGTTGCTTTTACTCAGTTGAAACAGAAAGGAGTTTTGGTTTTAGATGCGCCAGCAAATCAAATTAGCACAGAATTGGTAGATAGATATTTGCAGCTCAAATCTAGGAATTTACTTTAAGGGAGTAGGGAGTAGGGAGTAGGGAGTAGGGAGTAGGGGAGAAATAATTGATAATTTCTGTACGATAATTGATTTGATTTTTTATTATTGGAGATATCTTTTAGTAAGTGACTGGACTTTGTAAATTTAAATTAGAGAAATAAGGAAGAAGGTCATCTAGGGGATAAGTTATCTGCTAGAAAAGGAAAATTTGGCTTGATCTAAGTTTTAAGCTTTTGATATGTTCGCGTTTTTTTATTAGGCTGTTCATATCTGAAAAATATACCCACTTGGATACTATTCAAATAAACATTTTTCCTTGACAATTATTTCAGACAAAACATTTTATTGCAATATTTGATGATGACAAAAGAATTTAATATTGGCTTTTTAGTTTATCCAGATGTGGTTCAATTAGATGTAATGGGAGCTTATCAAGTTCTAGCTTTTCCACCTGATACAAAAATACATTTACTGTGGAAAACTTTAACTCCTGTTGTGAGTAATGAAGGATTATTAATTACGCCAACAACGACACTAGATAATTGTCCAACATTAGATATGATTTGTATTCCTGGTGGTGGGATGGGGCAAATTGAAGTGATGAAAGATGCGGAAATCATCAGTTTTTTACAACAGAAAAGCAACACCACCAAATATATAACTAGCGTCTGTACTGGTTCATTAATTCTAGCAGCAGCTAATCTTTTACAAGGTTATAAAGCAACTTGTCATTGGGCATTTCGAGAACATTTAGCCATGTTAGGAGTTGAAGTTATTCCTGAAAGAGTTGTTGTCGATCGGAATCGAATTACTGGAGCAGGGGTTACTTCAGGCATTGATTTTGGTCTAACTTTAGTAAGTCTAATTTGGGGAGAAGAAATGGCTAAAATGACATAATTAATGATGGAATATAATCCGATACCTACTTTTAATTCTGGTACTCCAGAGACAGCAGGCAATGAAATTGTAGAACCATTTTTGCAGTTTGGAAAACCGTTAATTGAGGCATTTTTACATCAAACGAAAGAAACAATGTTAAAGATTAAAAAATAATATCATGCACCTTTAGCATTCATCGCCGGGAGTTGAATTTCTTTGATACAAGTCGAGCGCGACAGAGAAAGTACGCAGTCAATTACGCTTAATAAATCTGATAACGGAATGGCATCGGTTTCTGATTTTCCAGCTTGTTTGAGGTCGTCTAATACTTCAGGAGTAACAATATCCCCAGGGTTAATAATTGTTACTGCAATACGATCTTTACGGAGTTCTTCCCGCAGTGCATGAACTACACCTCGAAGACCAAATTTTGACGCGGAGTTGGCGACTTCCCGTGCTGGAAAATTATCTAAACCCGATAACGCACCCATAAAAATTATTTTAGGATTTGTTGCTTGACGCAGTGTGGGTAATAGAGATTTTACTAAACGAATAGGTGCTACAAGATTTACTGCTATTACGTTTTCTATATCTCGATCGGAACATTTTTCAAAGGAATATTCGCTGGTAAAAGCTTGAGTTTCCCAAGTACCACCCATATATAAAAGTGCATCTAACGGAGAATTACCTACAGCATTAGTAACAATTTCAATTCCGGTTTTGTTGCTAATATCAGCTTCGATCCAATTACCAAAGTTAGAAGGAGAACGAGAAACTGTGATGAGTTCGGTAGTGGAAGGTACAATGTGTTCCGCAACAGCAGCACCTACACCACGACTAGCACCAATTACTACGACTTTATTAAAATGATTTTTCAAGTTTATATTACCTTTTGTATTGGGTACTTCACTTTATATTTTTCAACGGGAGAAATGAGCTTGATTGGAATAGCTACAGTTCAACAATTAATAATTAACAATTAATAATGAATAATGACTTCTCCTTAGAACAGATAGTATTTGCAAAAAGATTTTTTTTTGATTTTTTGCTGCTTTAATACAATCTTAGGGCGAGGCATTTAACCGATAGATATCCATTTTAATGCCATGAAATATAGTTTGATTTTCGTATCTCATACCCAACTTTTCCAGCACTTTTACTGATGCTATATTTTCTCGTTCAACAATTCCCAGGATGTATGGAAATTTGAGTTGTTTAAATGCGTATTGAATTGTTGCTAATGCTGCTTCAGTTGCCAACCCATTACCCCAAAACTCAGGAGCAAATCGATATCCAATCTCTTGCTCATGCACTTTGTCAATTTCTTCTATTGCAATTCCACAATAGCCGATTAATTTGTTAGTTTCTTTGAGGATAACAGCCCACTTTTCAAATCTATTTTTTTTGTATGAATTAATAAAACTATGGATTTTTTCTTTGGTTTGTAAGGGTGATAAAATTCCAGTATGAGAAAATTTCATAACTTTTGAATTAGCAAGAATTGGTGCAAGCTGATACAGGTATTGTTGGTGAAAGTCTCTCAATATAAGACGTTGTGTTTCTAAGTAAGCCATAATTTAAAACTATCTATAGTTTAGAGTTATATCAATTTTATCAATCGGGAGAAATGGGAAGAACTAAGATTGACTTTTGCTGCCATATCTTCTAGTAAAATATTATTGCCATAATTAAGGGCAATGTAATCTAATACTTGTTTATAGTATTTGGTAGTGAGCTTTTAGTCAAATTTATTATCAAACGCTAAAGAAAATACTGCTATAATATCA
>NZ_JAAHGK010000607.1:0-4464 GCF_010672505.1 Okeania sp. SIO2B9
GCTTAAAGTCATAAATTATCTTCATATTCTTCTGACTTTAAGCTGTAAATCCTCCTTGGTTGCAGCACAAGAAAGCCCTTTTGTCAACTTATTAGTCAAAGTAGATTGATTCTTGGCATTATTCCAAGGAATGCTCTTGTACTTTGGATTTATCCATTCTGGATGTTGTTGTTGAATAGAAACGATCGTTTGGTAAATATAATTGCTAATGGCCTTAATAGCAGTAGCATTATTAGTCATCAGCAAACCAGAATTATCTGACATAGTCCATAAGCAATTAATGGTCACTCAATTTTGGATGATTCACAATTAGCAGTGATCAACCATTTTGAGACCTATAGCAAAGAACGAGTTGGTTAAGACATAGACTGACAATCCACCTTAGATAGGGAAATGTTTTTCCCACTGTTGCCTCTGTTGCTACGCATGCCATCTCTTGGTCGGCATTCTCATGGCGTTCCCTTCGGAAATGGAGGGACAGGAAACCCGAAAAGTGCAGAGGTCATCCGCTTTTAATATCGGCGTTTCGGCTATTGGCGACATGAAAAGCTTTAGCTCCTCTGTAAGAGGCTAGCCGTTAACGTACTTGTGCCCTAGCTTTTAGCGGAGCTTTACCCTAGCAAAACGCCTGTTTCCCACAGCTTTCGTCTGCCACCGATGCGGGGTTGCATCACTGTTCCTTATTGCCTGTTGCCTGTTCCCTGCTATACACATATCAATCATTTGACATACTCCCGACGTTGCGCTTGAGCTACAACGTGGAATTCGCTAACATAGCTTGTAGGAGCTTTTTGCTTCCTCTTGACAGAGGAGCTACCCTAACATAGCACCTTCCTCCAAGGACGAACCTTTTCTGGTCTCAAGGCGCGCTCCACAGTATGTCGCCAATCTGACGGCTTTCCTATAAACTGCTAGCCTAGCATCCTGATTAATTCTAACATACTATTAGGAAAACCGCAGCATTGATTAGTTTTCTCATCCCTCTGCTCCCACCCTCAGGAGAGTGCGGGTCTTCAAACAAAGTTTAGATCGGAGATCCCTAATAGTTTGACAATCCATTTTAATATGGCCACAGTCAATTTATGTTATAAAGTAAATAATATTTTTCTCCTCATACCAAATTCATTTCTAACTTGCATAGAATAATATCTCGATCGGGGTTGACTGTAGATCGAGATAGACAAGTTAATAAATTTCATAATTCTGTGCCACCTCACATAAAATTGGTATCACACCTAAAAGCTAACACCTAACACCTAATACCTAATACCTAATAACTAATTTTGTGCAGCCTCACATAAAATTGGTATCACTACAAACTTGAGTAGTAGAAAACTGGGGGGTGGTATCTGCAAAGAGATACTGCGAACTAATTAGTTTGTCAGGCTACCTGAAGACCCATCCCGTATTGAAAAAATCACTATGAATTCAAACATGAAGCCTACAGAATAACTCAACGGTAGCGAAAGGGGCGTTGCTGAAGTGTCATTTCAGTTATTAGTTAGCCTCCTGCCGGAGGAACTGCGTTAACAGTATCTATGCAATAAGGAGGCTTGAAAGATAGAATATTCTCTTTGTCTTGGTCCATTGGATATGACGAGGAAACCCGCTCTTGACAGAGCCGCTTCGCTGTTAGCGTTTGCGGTAGCATTCCGGAACGGAAAGCTTTGCGGTAGCAAACTCCATCCCAACCTACGGGAAGCTACGCTAACGAAAGCTTTTTATCCCCTTAATTAAAAGGGGAGGCACATACCCACAATTTCTTGGTAAAATTGAAAAATTTATGTTTTGCGTTGATACTTAATCTAAAAATCGTTACCATTCAGCAACGTCGTGAAAAGAACTGAAAAACATGGCAAGCACAACTATTATAGAAATATTTGCCCAAAACTATTCAGACAGGAGTATTAAGAATTAAAATTAATTTCAATTAAACAAGAGTTAAGAAAAACCTTCCTCTCAAAAGTGAGAATATCCTGAAAATACATATCAAAAATTAACCGTGAATATCTCCATTAGGCATTACAGCACCTTGCATTTGAGCACCACTTAAATTAGCTGTACTTAATTCAACCCTGGTTAAGATTGAGTCATTCAAACTGGAATTACGGAAATTTGCTTTTGCGAGATAAGCGTCAGTTAGGTCTGCTTTAGTGAGATTGGCCTGACTTAAATTGGCTCTGCTAAGATCGGCCCTCACCAAATTTACTTGAGTTAGATTTGCTTTGATTAACTGAGCTTTACCCAATTTTACATCTGCCATGACCGCGCCAGTTAAATTCGCTTCATTCAGCCGTGTATCCATTAATCCTGCTCTTTGAATTTTGGCATTAATTAAACTTGCCCCAGATAAGTTAACTCCTGCCAAATTAGATTCTGTTAAAAATGCCCCATCCAAAATTGTTTGAGCTAAGTTTGCTTTTGTTAATTTAGCACCTCTAAGTAAAACTTCACTTAAGTTTGCTCCTCTTAAATCAGCTTTTGTTAAATCTGCCCCAGTCAAATCAACACCACGCAAATCAGCTCCACGCAAGTTTACTCCTCTAAGATTAGCTATTTTATAAGCTCGCTTTTCATGGCGGAGATTTGCTCCACGCATATAAGCACCACGCAAGTCAGCACCCTGTAGATTAACTCCTCGCATATCTGCCCCACTCAGATTAGCATCAATTAAACTTGCTAATTCTAGATTGGCCTGCCGAAAGTCTGCATTCTGTAAGTTTGCGCCATGAAGATCGACATCAGCCATTTTAACAGATTGCAAATTTGCTTGAGTTAGATATGCACCACTGAGTCTGGCAGTAATTAGGTTAGCACGTTGTAGATTAACTCGGTTAAGGAAGGCTAATACAAAGTCTGCTCCTTGAAGATCTGCTCCAGAGAAATTTGCACCAATTAAATCTGCTCCATTTAACTGTACACCTTTAAGATTGATGCCATGAAAATCAGTATCTCCTGCTGCATATCTTCTCAGAATTTCACCACCACTCATTATAATTTTCCTTTCCTTACTTAAAAAATTAACTCGAAGTAAGAAGGAAGAGGTAATCAGGAAGAAGGTTAGTTAATTGTTTTGACTAAAATCAATTCTTACGTCTTACTTCCTTCAGATTTTACTTCTTCTTTCTTACTTGTTTTCATCAAAATATTTTAGCATTCAATTGTTTGCGTCCAAGCAATTGATTTTTCTCCTAGTTTTCTACCATGAATTTTGACATTTTTCAGAGATTCTGATTTCAAACTAGCAATTTTTTGTTGCACTAATGAAGTTACCATTTCTTGATTTGGGATTTGCTCAGATTCTAGGATAAGATGTAGCCAAGCATTTCTTCTACCAGCTATTATTTTAATTTCTTGTTGCTGAAGTAATTGATGAATTATTAAGGCAACTGCTTTTGGATTACCTTGGGTTGCTAATTCTAGAATTTTTTGTTGATTCTCATCAACACTTTCTTTTTTTTGTTCTAATTCTGTAGAGTTGGTATTGCTAGAATTACTGAAGTTAAGTTTTTTTCTTTCTTCTATTTCTAATTGTTTCAGAATTTCTTTGAATTTTGTGGACTGGTCTTGTATATTACTAATTAAATTTTCTAACGCTGTATATTTTAATAATAAACGTTGTTCTTCTAGCTCAGATTGTAAAAGGTGGTTTAAAGTTTCCTCTAAGGAAATAAATTGTGTTTCTACAGTATCCATTACAGTATCTACACTCTGATTTACCAATGTAGAAATTTCATGCTCTATTTCTAATTTTTGTTTGATTGAATCTAGGATATTTTTTCTTTCTATAGAATCTGTTTGCTCTTGGCCTTGACTATCTATTTTTGGTTGAATAGTAACAGAAGGGATTATTTGTTGTGGCTCAATTGAATCGGTAACATTTTTGGCTTTTTGTTGATTATTTTTTTGGTGAATTCTTTTTGTTTGGGAATTTTCAAATGAACTTATAGACGATGATTCTTGAGTAAAAAAATTACCTTTCTGAAAAGCACTGTTATTTTCTGGATTGCTGATTTTTTGCTCTGAATCTTCAACTTGTACTTGACTATTTGTAGGTAGGATAATTTCTGATGAATAGCAAGTACTTAAAGCATTGATAATTACATTTGCTACTTGAACATATTCATCTGGAGATTCAAAATTATTAGCCATACTATATAAAGAAGATTCTAAATCTGTAATAGATAGGCATAAATTAAATATTTGCCTGATTAGACTATCTAAGTTTTTTGTTTTCAGCAATAACCAATCTCTTTCCCCAAAATTAAATTGATGTTCTACGATTGAAAAAATCAGAATTTTTGTCTTTAATGGATTAGTTCCTTCCATGATTTTTTGCCGGACATCAAACAATTTCCCAGGGTCTCTTTCATAAGATTCTTCTACTACTAATCTATCTTTAAGAGTTATTTGTTCACCTGAATCTCCCTGAAGACCCCAAATGGGACTAGATTCCATAATTGA
>NZ_JAAHGK010000608.1:0-4459 GCF_010672505.1 Okeania sp. SIO2B9
ATCCAAGTTTGAATTTATTTACTCCGAAAATATTAGCAAAAAACCTCTACAATATTAACAATTTTGATCAAAATTAAAAATTGGAGTAATAGGTATGAAAAAAAATCGAATTCTGGTCTTAATTTGTATGGCTATACTTTCCTGTTTATTAACAATTAGTTGTAGCCAAACTACGAATAATTCATCTTCTGAGTCTACCGCTTCAACAATAAATTTAACAGTTTCAGCAGCAACTAGCCTCAAAGATGCAATGGAAGAGATAGAGCCTATTTATGAACAAAAAAATACCAATACTTCTTTAACTTTAAATTTATCTTCCTCCGGTTCTCTACGACAACAAATTGAACAAGGAGCGCCAGTTGATTTATTTATCTCCGCATCTCCTTCCCATATTAATATTTTGCAAGAAAAAGATCTAATAATAGATGAAAGTCTTCGGGACCTTTTGAAAAATCAAATAGTGTTAATAGTTCCTACAGAAAATACCGCTGCAGTTAACACATTTCAAGACTTAACAAAAGACACTATTAAAAACATATCCATTGGCGAACCAGAAAGCTCTCCCGCAGGAAAATATGCCCAAGAAGTCCTAACTTCTTTGGGTATTTATGAAGCACTTGAAAAGAAAATAGTTTTTGCTAAAAATGTACGCCAAGTTCTCAATTATGTCGCCACAGGAAATGTTGATGCTGGCATTGTTTATCGTACAGATACTAACGCTTCAAAGGCAGTAAAAATTGTTGCTAATGCACCTGATAAATCTCATACACCAGTAGTTTATCCCATTGCAGTAATTAAAGATAGTAAAAATGTTGAAGCGGCTAAACAATTAGCAGAATTTATGTTTACTCCAGAGGCAAAAGCTGTGTTTGAAAAATATGGTTTTGTTACACTAAACAACAATTATTAGAAGAAGGAGTCAGGAGACAGGAGACAGGAGACAGAATTTTAGAAGAAAATCATAGCTGCCGTCCGATTTCTGCGTAAGTCCTGACTATTTAACTGAACTCGTCAGGAATGATACCTATATGTGAAATTATTTCCTGAAATTACTGTAGCGTCAAAACTGTAGCCTCAAAGTTTTGAGCCTATAAAACCTTACTTTTGACTTTTGACTTTTGACTTTTAACTTCCGCAAAACGGTATACTCCTAAAAAGAAAAACACAACTCCCCGCCGTAATTGGGGGAGTTGCTTTTTGGACAAAATGACTAAGGGTTTTCAGGCCAAACCAAAGGGTAGGGAAGGGGTTCCTGGACAACTGAACTTAGACCTGGAGGGGTACCAGGAGGTGTACCAGGTAGACCCTTTGGGAAGTTGGTTTGGCTCAAAGGTTGCCCATACATTCATTACAGCAAATGGGGCTGCGATGATGGGGTAACTGCAGGGCGAGTAAATGATGCTAATATTATTTGCAACCCACCATTTATTAATTATTTATTTTATTATTTTAAATATACACAATTTAAACAACAATTAAAATAGGCAATAATAACGATCATCATGCTCAATAAAATCACCCCCCTCATCATTACACTCTTTCAAAACTTCCTCACCTACTACACTCTTGTCCTTACCATACGGACGAATTTCCACCAAACCCGGATACGCAACATAATCAATACTTAATTTCAATTCATTTTCCATTACCCAATTTTCCAACCCTATTTGGGAGGCTGCAGCTGGCTCTACTACGGTAATCATACTTGCACAGACTATTATTACTGCACTTAATAATAAGCTTATTAGCTTTTACATAATTTCAATTTTCCATTAAACAACTACAACCATAACAATAACATTTTTATAACATTAACATTTATTTTGTTCTCTTAAGTGACTTTTGACTTACTATTTCATTTTGTGCTACGTCCCTACTTTTTGATGAAAAGCATCCTTCTTTTATTCTTTTGGTCTCTTAGAATGAGAATTTGATGCAATGAGTCGATCGCGCATCACTCCTAAATCTTGGCTAAACTTACGTAAAGCAACGCTATTTTGTCAGTGCGTCAGCGCAGCTTTGCGATAGCAAGCGACAGTGTTTGCGGAGCATTCCGTCAGCATAACAAAGTCCAGTAGGGTGCGTTAATGAAATGTAATATCATGTTCCCCCTCCGGGGGAGCTACGCTAACGGTTGAATACTTATAAATGACTGTTGTGAGTCCTCAGGAGTCAACCCACCCCTCGCCCCTCCCCCTCCCAGGAGGGGAGTGTGGGAGAAATTAAAAAATATGTATCCTACCATTACTATGCAGGACTATCGGGTAATGGAAGTCCATCTCAAGTATGGGGGCGATCGCATAAGTTCGCTCCCTTGTCTTAGTCTCAAGTTTTGATCACAACAGCTTAACAAATTTCGCTAATTATATCATAATTTTGAGCGTTGGTAATAAATAAATTTTTATCTAGGAACTTTCCTGCCAAAGTTCCTATTTTTTTCCCTAAAGAAATCAAATATTTCTCTATCTTGTAGTCAACAAAACAGTTTATGCCAGGAAAAAAGATAGAAAATATAAAAATATAAAGTAATTATGGATAGCCACTGAGACATCTCTAGAAAAGATTCTGAAACCTGTATATTGCCCTAATAAAATTGGCATTTTTGGAGAGGTCTATTAAAGTTCTGAAACAGAATAACCTCAATTTCAGATTTGCCTACCCTAGTTCCCAACCATTATTTTATTAACCTACCACTAAATAATTAGCCTACAACCTTCTTCAACATCAATAATGAACTTAGACCTATCTCCTGCTTGGATTTCCCTAAAAACTGCAGCAGTTACTACAGTAATCACCTTTTTCCTCGGCATCACAGCAGCACGTTGGATGCTCGGATATCGTGGTAAAGGCAAAGGTATAATTGACGCCATCTTAACATCTCCTCTAGTATTGCCTCCAACCGTAACAGGTTTTCTATTACTATTATTATTTGGTAGAAACGGCCCCCTTGGTCAGCTACTCTCATCAATGGGGATAACATTGATTTTCACTTGGCCTGCAACCGTCATTGCGGCCACTGTGGTGTCATTCCCCCTGATGTACAAAACATCACTGGCAGCTTTTACTCAAATTGATACCAGTCTCCTTGCTTGTGCTAGAACTTTAGGTGCTTCTGAATGGACTGTATTTTGGCGAATTTTGTTACCCTTGGCAAAACCAGGAATTATTGCCGGGACATTATTAGCTTTTGCCCGATCGCTTGGTGAGTTTGGCGCTACTTTAATGTTGGCAGGTAGCATTCCTGGGAAAACAGAAACTATTCCGATAGCTATTTTCTTCGCTTCCGAAAGTGGGAATATGAATGAAGCGTTTGCCTGGGTGTTAGTAATTTTAGCCATATCTTTAGGAGTAATAACTGGTGTCAACTATTGGTCAGAATCTAAAATCAAAAAACGTAGGGCAAAAAAAACAGAAAAACAAATTGTAGATGTGCGTTCTGTACCCGTAGTCAAAACACAACCTTTGAGACTAAACTCCCACACAAACTCACAAAGTCTATTAGTAGATATCCAAAAAAAATTGCCTGGGTTTCTCTTGGATGTTTGTTTCAATGCTAATAACAAACCATTGGGGTTATTGGGAGGGTCTGGTGCTGGTAAAAGCATGATTTTACGTTGCGTTGCTGGTTTAGAAACTCCTACAAAAGGTCGAATTGTTTTAAATGGGCGAGTATTATTTGATTCGCAACAGAAAATTAATTTGCCCAGTCGCGATCGCCACGTCGGTTATCTATTTCAAAATTATGCTCTCTTCCCCCACATGACTGTTGCACAAAATATTGCTTTTGGTTTGCCCAAAGGTCTTTCATCCACAGAAATTAAACAACAAGTGGAAGCTTATCTATTGGCAGTGCAGTTACCAGGATATGGCAAACGATATCCAGAAGAACTTTCGGGAGGTCAGCAACAAAGGGTAGCTTTAGCACGAGCATTAGCAAGTCAACCCGATGCTTTGTTGTTAGATGAAGCTTTTTCCGCATTAGATACCCACCTGCGCCATCAGATTGAAACATTGGTTATTGCCACCCTAGAAAATTATCAAGGGGTGACTTTATTAGTGACTCACAACCTAGAGGAAGCTTACCGCATTTGTCAAAATCTTTTGGTTGTCGATGACGGAATTGCTCTTGATCACGGTGTCAAACATGACATTTTTGAATATTCTACCAGTGTAAGAGTTGCTCAGTTAACTGGTTGTAAGAACTTTTCTCAAGCAGTAATAATTGACAACCGAAAAATAGAAGCTATTGAGTGGGGATGCAGTCTTGATATAATTGAACCTATTCCAGAATCTTTTTCTCATGTTGGCATTCGCGCTCACCAGATTACTTTTAGTGAGGAGTCAACAGAACCGAATACTTTTCCTTGTTGGTTAGCAGCTATTAGTGAAACTCAACATCGAGTAACTTTGTACTTAAAATTATATCAACCTGCAAAAAATGCTTTTGACTACCATTTAC
>NZ_JAAHGK010000609.1:0-4456 GCF_010672505.1 Okeania sp. SIO2B9
TGGTGGGCAAAAAATCTTGCCAATCTCGCAATTGAGCAAGATTTTTTGCCCACCTTTGTAAGTCTGCTTCTTCTACATAGCCACTACCATCAACGTCATATACATAAAAATTCTTAGTGTGTTTTTTCGTCAACAACTCAGTAAGCATTTTTTTCCCTTGAGAAAGAACAAGATAGGTATGTCACGACTATAATTGATTGCCGAGTAATTTTCAAGAGTCAGATTTAAAATTAGCTGATAAATTGAAAATATAAGGATGATTGGGGTGCATATCATATTTGCAAAAATACTTTTTTCCTATATATTCTCAGATGAGCTGTTGCCTTTCGGAGCTGTTGCCTAAAAGCAATAAATTTTTAGCTTTATTCAAAATTGAGATGCACCCGATGATTGTGATTTTCAGCTAAATAAATCAGACAGCAAAAATACAACTTTTATAGATGTGGTCTAATCTAATTAAAACTGCTATAAATTTTATCCTTACCTTGCAATAAAAAGGCAAAGAGGTTAAATTTTTCCAAAAAAATCTTCCCCCAAAAATTATGTACTATCAACTTTTATAGATGTAGACTAATTTAATAAACACTACTATAAATTTTATAGCAGTCACCAAGGAGCTTAGGACATAAAAGACAAACATAGCTATCGTCTCTATGAGATGGTCTAATAATTTGATATTTTTCTCTGCCCTAACCGCTGTAGCAGTTGCTATATAGTCATTCCAATTAAGATTGAGACACTTAACCTTGATATAATCCTTAAAAATAAGGGATTTATCCGTCTCATTTTTATTTGAAACTACTATACCTTGTAAAAAATAGACTAGGAGGTTGAATTTTTCAAAGAAAACCTTCCACAAAAATTATGCACTATCAACTAAAATTTTTCCTCTACAAAAGGAACTTCAAACAACCTCTCAAAACCAGCCATGGTATCTGGAATATTAGAGAAGGAATTATTTTACAACTAACCAGCAAAACTGGAAAAATAGGTTTAGGTGAAATTGCTCCTTTGAGTTGGTTTTGCTCTGAAACTTTGTCGGAAGCTTTAGATTTTTGTCACCACTTACCAACAGAAATTACAGTAGAAACAATTTTATCTATTCCTGAAAATTTACCTGCTTGTAAGTTTGGTTTTGAGTCGGCTTGGGAAAATCTTAGAGAAAGAGAAATAGATAAGAAAGAAGAATTGAAAAACTCTAATTTTTACAGTGCTTTATTGCCAGAAGGAGAGCCAGCTATAGAAATTTGGAAGCCACTATGGCAAGAAGGATATCGTACTTTTAAATGGAAGATAGGAGTTAATAAAATTCAAACAGAAATCCAAATTTTTCAGCAGTTAGTTAAAGCACTTCCTACAGAAGCAAATCTCAGATTAGATGCTAATGCTGGATTAACTTTTGAGGAGGCAAAACAATGGTTAGAAATATGTGAAAATCTCAATTTAATTGAATTTATAGAGCAACCTTTATCTGTCGATAAATTTGAGGAAATGTTGAAATTAAGTCATCAACACTTGACTCCTATTGCTTTAGATGAATCTGTTGCTAACTTCAGTAAAATGCAACAATATTATCAACAGGGTTGGCGAGGAATATTTTCGATAAAACCTGCTATTTTTGGTTCGCCTTCCCAACTCCGTAATTTTTGCCAAAATCATATTATTGATGTAGTTTTTTCTTCAGTATTTGAAACAAAAATTGGTAGAAAATCAGCACTACAACTCGCGACAGAATTACAACCAAATATACTTAAAAGTCGTGCTTTTGGTTTTGGAATTACTCATTGGTTTGATGAACAAGAAGAAATATGGCAAGACAATTTATAAGTCAAATTTTTAACTATCTGAGTACAAGTAGTGATTTACTGAAAAACTGATAAGTAATAACTGATAACTGATAACTGAAATTACTCATTGGTTTGATGAACAGGAATAAATATGACAAAAAAATTTATGAACCAAATTTTTAACTATCTGAGTACAAGTAGTAATTTACCGAAAAACTGATAACTGAAATTACTCATTGGTTTGATGAACAAGAAGAAATATGACAAGACAATTTATAAGTCAAATTTTTAACTATCTAAGTAAAAGTAGTGATTTACTGAGAAACTGATAAGTAATAACTGAAATTACTCATTAGTTTGATGAACAAGAAGAAATATGACAAGACAATTTATAAGTCAAATTTTTAACTATCTAAGTATAAGTAGGGTTTGCTGAAAAAGTCTTTTTGTTGAGATAGGGAGTAGGGAGTAGGGAGTAGTGAAGAGTCAAGAGTTGGAAAGAGTCGTAGAGGAACTACTTGGAAAAATTATCCCCAAATTGTTCTGCCTCTATCTTGCCCCAATACTCACTTTTTGAGCAATGTGCAGGCAAAAACCTGCTACTTTTTTACTACCTAAAAAGGCAAAAACCTTTATATATCAAGACTTTTATCTTTAATCAGCAAGCCCTAAGTAGTGATTTACTGAGAAACTGATAAGTAATAACTGAAATTACTCATTAGTTTGATGAATAAGAATAAATATGACAAGAAAATTTATGAACCAAATTTTTAACTATCTAAGTAAAAGTAGAGATTTACTAATTGGTAATAAGTAGGTGCGGGTTTAACTAAAAGCCTTGAGATAAGAGAATCTAGTTCTCAAAACCTGCCCTCTTTATTCTATTGAGTGTTTGAAACAAAAGTTATTAGAAAAACTGCACTATGACTTGGAACATAATTACAACAAAATCTACTCAAAAATTGTGCTTTTGGTTTTGTAATTCCCCATTGATTTAATGAACAAGAGAAAATATGACAAGACAATTTATGAACCAAATTTTTAACTATCTGAGTGCAAATAGTGATTTACTAATTAGTAATGAAAGTAGTTATATCTACTCTATTAGTCAAAAAAAGTTTGATTACTTGAACGAAAATTTTCACCCAGAATCTGCACCAAAGATATTTATATCAGAATCAAAACCAACAGAATTTATTACCAGTTTTGTTGCTGCTGTTGCTACTGGTTTTCAAGTCTTTCTATGTAATCCAAATTGGGGGAAACAAGAATGGGAACAAGTATTAGAATTAGTACAACCAGATATAATTTTTGGAAATACTCCCGACGAAAATTTTCTAGGAGCAGATATATACAAAAATGATGTATCTCCTCAAAATAGCATCTCTCTAAAACCAATACATACTAATAATAATACCAAGGAATTTTTTCCAAAAAATTTGATTATGATTCCTACTGGTGGCTCATCTGGAAAAGTTAAATTTACCATTCATACATGGGAAACATTAATAGCATCTGTGGAAGGCTTCCAAAAATATTTCCAAGTACAAAAAATTAACTCATTTTGTGTTTTACCCTTATATCACGTCAGTGGTTTAATGCAATTCATGCGCTCCTTTATTACTGGAGGAAATTTAGTAATTTTGCCATCATATAAAGAAATTTTCGACAAAAAGGAATGGAATATTAATCCCAATAAATTTTTTATTTCCCTAGTACCAACTCAATTACAAAAGCTGATACAAAATTCAGAAACAGCAAAATGGTTATCTAATTTTCAGACAGTGCTTTTAGGTGGCGCACCTGCTTGGCAGGAATTATTTGATGTAGCTAGAAAATATCAGATTAGATTAGCACCTACTTACGGAATGACTGAAACTGCTGCTCAAATTGCTACTCTTAAACCCAAAGATTTTTTGAAAGGAAATAATAGCAACGGTCAAATTTTACCCCACGCAGAAATTATGATTAAAAGTGAAAATGGGGAGATTTTAGGCAAAAATAAAATTGGAATTATTAACATCAAAGCTCATTCTTTAGCATTAGGATATTATCCCAACTTATTTAATTCTTCTGAAAGTTTTGTGACGGATGATTTAGGATTTTTGGATAATCAAAATTACTTAAATATAGTAGGTCGTCGTAGTCAAAAAATTATTACTGGTGGGGAAAATGTTTTTCCGGCAGAAGTAGAAGCAGCTATTTTAGCAACTGGATTAGTTACTGATGTTTGTGTAATAGGTTTACCCGATAAATATTGGGGTGAAATTGTGACTGCTGTTTATGTTTCTGATGACTTAGAAGTTTCTGTAGAAAAGTTTATGGCTACTATTAATGAAAAATTGAGTAAGTTTAAACAACCTAAATCTTGGGTTAAAGTTAAAAATTTACCTCGTAATTATCAGGGTAAAATTAATCGTGAATTGTTAAAAGAAATAGCAATTCAGAAAGAAGAAGTAAGAAGTAAGAAGGAAGAAGGAAGAAGGAGGCTTTAGTTATTTAGGATAGAAGAAAATATTACATTGCCTGAATTTTAAATTTTTGATATTTCGACATCTTTCTTTTCAGAAGGAAGAAGGAAGAAGGAGGCTTTAGTTATCTAGGAGACAAGAAAATATTACATTGTCTAAATTTTAAATTTTTGATATTTCGGCATCTTTCTTTTCAGG
>NZ_JAAHGK010000061.1:0-11829 GCF_010672505.1 Okeania sp. SIO2B9
CATTTTCTTTGTGGGTTTAATACCCCACCGTCTACACGGTGTTCAAAATTACTTGGGGTTAGAATCCCCATGTAATTTTCCTCCTGTCTCCTGTCTCCTGTCTCCTGTCTCCTGTCTCCTGTCTCCTGTCTCCTGTCTCCTTCTTCAACCATTACTTTCTGGATCTATCCCCGCTTCTCGTAATAATTGTTCTAAGCGTTTGGCGCGCTCTTGAACAATTTCCCTCTCTTGGCGTTCCTGTTGAAGTTCTTCTTCAGCAACAGTGGCACGACTTTCTGCCTCTAAAGCACGATTTTCTGCTTCTAAAGCACGGTTTTCTGTTGCCTCCAATTGTTGCTGAACTTCCATATAATCTGTAAATGCTTGTTCATCAGGACGATACAAAATTAGCGTTTCTGCTGTTAACTCAAACTTAATTCCTAATCTAGGAGAAACAAAACCATTCATTTCATCAATTATTTCCAGAAAAAGTTCTGAACGTAACCATCCCGTTAAACTATTTTTTTGCGGGTCATAAACATAATATTCTTCTACTCCATAGCGGTCATAAAATAATAATTTACACTCCATTTCTTTAGGTGTCTTTCCTGGAGAAAGAATCTCAAATACTACTTGTGGAGCAATATTATTTTCTTTCCATTGCTGATAAGAACCTCGGTCTCCTTTCGGTACTCCAAAAACCACCATTACATCTGGCGCTTGTCGTAATTTATTATTCCCTTCTACCGGATACCAAAGTAAATCTCCTGCCACAAAAACTTCAGCATTATCTGCAAATAACCAAGCTAAATTGTAATGAATAATTGTAATCCAACGAAATTGAATTGTATTATCTGCCATAGGCTGGCAATCACTATCTGGATAAACTATTTCTGAGTTAGTTTGGGACAAGGGAAGTTGTATTGTCATATTTTATTTCCTCACGCGCCTCAGTATTTTTAGTATAGCAATTCTCAAGAAGCGTGAGATACAAAATTGTAAGCATTTCCTTCGGAATGCTGCGCAAACAGCCGTCAGCTATCAGCTATCAGCTATTGCTTTTAGTTTACGATAAACGCTATGTGTTTAATTAATTCAGGAACAATGAAGATATATAGATATTTTGAAATAATCATTTTTTTTGCTTTCCATAAATCAATCAATATCGTTGTTCCATAGTCTGTTTTTGATTGTAAAAATATTGGCGAAATTTGGCATCAATTAAATCATTAGACTCTTCTTTATTTCCGATAATTTTTTTGGTAACTTGAACTACATCAAACTATTAATAAATTTCGGAAAAATTAATTTTATATCTTATCTCTTCTTCCTTCTTCCTTCTTCCCTCTTCCTTGTTCCCTTGGAGACTCTAAATTTTGAAACCAGGAAGACCTGACAGTAACGACAATAATTCCTATAGGCAAAAATAAAAATAACCCCAGCATTTGTAATACCAATATTCCCTTACTCATTACCAGCACCAATAAACCGTCGCTCACTCGCTGATACAATACCCCTAAAAAAGCCAACAATAATAACCCTAATAAACCAATTTGTTTCTGGGAAATATTACTCACTCCAGTGAAAACAAACGGACGACGTAACCATTTCACACCCCCCACTAAAATTTGTTCCACTATTAGCAAAGTTATCCCAGACCACATCAACTCTAACAACACTAATAATATAAACAACCAACTAACCTGTAACTCTAAAGTATAAGTAGGAATCAAAATTAGTTTAGCTGCTATGGTGTAATTGTAGAAAGCAAAAAACGGCCACTGGAGCAAAAATTGAGGTAAACTCACCAGATAATTTGGTGTAGTTAAAATTTCAGTGACTCCACATAATAATGTCGGCAATAAAAACGCCCCCATCAAAAGCAAAACATATAAACAGACAACTCGCAAAATAGAAGTCAATTTGTCAGAACGACGTAAAGCATAATTACTACATAGTTGCAAAACATAACAAAACACCAGCATATTACTCGCGCTTCTGGTCGGTGCCAGACTTCTTATTGCCATCAACCAAATAACTGTCATTTGTGGCACAGAGATTCTTATCCAAAATTGCTTTCTGGTGTAGGTAAAACAATTAATGTTTATATTGCTCTGACTGAAGTCAATAAATTTAATGGCTTTGAATTTATACCAAATGCTAAAAAAGACCGCAATTTATCTGTAAAAATGACAGACCCTTTTAGTGGCAATAATTTCTTTGAAGTTACAGAAAAAT
Source organism: Okeania sp. SIO2B9 (assembly GCF_010672505.1). Taxonomy (NCBI): domain Bacteria; kingdom Bacillati; phylum Cyanobacteriota; class Cyanophyceae; order Oscillatoriales; family Microcoleaceae; genus Okeania; species Okeania sp. SIO2B9. The sequence continues at coordinate 2,218 of NZ_JAAHGK010000061.1, forward strand.
TGGCAGAAAATTCAGTCCCAGTAATTCTCAAACCAGGTCAGTTTGTGATGTTTACAGATGAACTTATCCATCGCTCTGTATGCAATACTAGCGGTCAAGTTAGACTATCATTAACTTTACGAGTTACTCAACCTAGTGTAGAAGTTTTACCTAATTATAATCCTAATTATCAACAGTCAGTATTGTTGTAGAAGAAGGAAAAGGGAAGAAGGAAGAAAGAACAATGAAGAAGTAAAGAATCAAAAAATCAGAAATAATAAATTAAGATAAACAGCAGTCTAGATAGGTATTTTCTAGAATTAGACTAGCTCCTTCTAAGTGAAAAACTATAATTTTATTTCTGTATAGCAAATCTTGAGTTGCTTAGGATATAGAGTGATAATGAATCGAATACGGAGAAATATTTTTCCCACTTTTGTCTATTGCCTGCCATATTTATGATTAATAATTATAGCGGTTTTCACAGAGAGAGGTAGACTACAAAGCTTCTGCCTTCTGCCTTCTGCCTTCTGCCTTTAAGCCAAAATCTCTGTATTCTATGTTAATGAAAACCGCTATAGTACTATGCCAAGGGCGAAAAAAGAATATTTAGAATAATAACGGGACTGAAAAGATTATCGTTCAGATATCTCCTGGATTAAAAAAGGATACTCACACTCATAAATGATATAGCGTTTCTCAAATTAGTGAGGTACACCTATATTTATTTCGATTCTATTCTATTCTATTCCCTATTCTCTGTTCCCTATTCTCTGTTCCCTGTTCCCTGTTCCCTGTTCCCTAAAACAAACGAATTTTGTACCTTACCAATATGGGAATTGCTATATAGAAGTTATTTATTTTGACAAAAAAATAAAGTTTCAAGTTCTCGCATTCCTATTGCAGGAGGTAGTGATAACTGTTTCGCTACGCCATATAAAAAACGCAATTCCTCCGGAAGAGGTTAACTGATAACTGAATTTACTCCTATAAAAAGTCTAACTATTTGTAGAAAACATTTATCACACTTGGTATTATACAATTGGAAATCTAGATATCCGCCCCCCATAAACTACTAACTTTGGGTATAATATCTCTATATCAAAATTTTCTGTATCTAACGAAGAAAGTTTTCATAGTAATTAAAAATTCTACTGATGAAATAAAAAGTAGTTTTCTAGTAAAACACAAATTTTTTTTACAAATAGCCTGAATAGGAAACTAATTTGCCAGAATATAAATAGACCAAGAGGTTGTTAAAAATTATCAAGGACAACTTATGGAATCAGCTTATGTTTTCTGTCTAATTATTGGTGGAGCATTTGTGGCACTCTCCGCCTTTGCCGGTCTAGATGGTGTAGATTTTGACCAAGACTTTGACCCAGACTTAGAAATTACAGACCAATCAAGTACACAAGTTAATACTTCAATATATCAACGTCGCCGAAGATTATGGCTACCATTATTCAGCCTAAAATTTTGGACTTTTGGCAGTTGTTTCTTTGGGCTAACTGGAATTTTATTATCGTATATTTCGCCCACTCTTTCACCAACAATAATTGCCATTATTTCTATAATTGTTGGTATTTTATGTGGCACAATTATGGCATGGGTATTACATACCTTAAAAAACCGTCAAGCTGATAGCTTGGTGCGTAGTGGCGACCTCGTAGGTCTTTCTGGAATTGTGGAGATTCCTTTTGATAAAAATAGTAGAGGAAAAATTAGATTAAATGTGAAAAATTCTGTTATAGAATTGATGGCTTTTACTGAAGAATCTAGGGAATTTACTAGAGGAGAAAAAGCATTTATCGTGGGAATAGAAAATAATAGAGTATGGGTAGTATCAGAAAATTATCTAGATAAAACATCAGAGGATGAATCTTAATTTTTTTCAGCTATCCTCGAACGCGATTTTCCAATTCCCCAATTTCAAGAAATTTTATGCACAACTTAAATATAGTTGCGAGATGAATAAATCGGCATGAAAAATCAACTTTTAATGTTAGCCTATATTTCAGTGGGAGTAGGAATATTTGGTGGGATGTTAATAGTATTATTGTTGTCGATTTTTCGACAAAACCAAGTAATAAATAGTCTTGTCAGACCTCAAGATTTTTTAGGTCTACCCTGCACTGTGGAAATTCCATTTGATACTCATAGTAGAGGTAAAGTTAGTTTAAATGTTAAAGGTTCTAGCATAGAATTAATTGCCCGTACAACAGAAGAATCTAAAGAATTTACTAAGGGAGAACAAGTATTTATTATCGGCACAGAAAATAATCAGGTGTGGGTAATTTCCAAATCATCTTTTCAACACCAGGAATAATCATCAATGAAGAAGGCAGAAGGCAGAAGGCAGAAGGCAGAAGGGAAAATTGCTTATGGATAGTTAACAACCGGCTAGTCCGTGTCTTATAACCCCAAAAAATTTTAAGCACCCCCGTTGACGGTGGGGTATTAAACCCGCCACAGAAAAGATAATGAATAATCGCAGAGATTTTTAGGGAAGAAATAAACGATTTGTAGGCCAGTTAGCTCGAACTTTCATACTACTAGATGAAAAATACTATATTTCACAAAAATCAATGAGGAAATTTAACTAATGAAAAGTAAAAATTTAGAATCAAATAAAGCCGAATTAACCACTGTAGAAATAGCACAAATTCCTCCTGTAATACAAAAGGAGCCAATTCAGAATTTTACAGGAAAAATTTCTACAAGTTTGCCCATCGCTCTATCTATATTTGGAGTGATAGTATTAATCTGGTTTATCAACACATTCATACAAATTTGTAAACCCAATGAAATACTAATTTTATCCGGTCGGAAACGGCGGACAAAAGAAGGGGAAACAGTTGGTTATCGCGTAATATTTGGTGGTAGAGCAATTCCCATCCCAATTCTAGAAACAACCAAAACAATGGACCTACGCACCATGCCAGTACCTGTGGAAGTGCGGAATGCTTACTCCAAAGGCGGTACTCCACTAAATATTCAAGCGATCGCCAATATCAAAGTTTCCAATGACCCGAAAATAGTAGGCAATGCCATAGAAAGATTTCTCGACCGCGACCGCTCAGAAATTACCCGTGTAGCAAGAGAAACTCTAGAAGGAAACCTGCGGGGTGTGGTCGCCACCCTGACACCAGAACAACTCAACGAAGACCGTCTTCAATTCGCCGAACGCATTGCTGAAGACGTGAGTCGCGACTTAGCAAAATTGGGTTTGCAACTCGACATCCTGAAAATTCAAAGCGTTTCCGATGACGTAGACTACCTAAACTCCATTGGTCGCAAACAAATTGCCATGATTCGCCGAGATGCTGAAATAGCTGAGTCTAACGCCAAAGCAGAAGCAGACCAAATAGAAGCTGACTGCCAACGACAGTCAGAAACTGCCAAAACCGAGTCATTAACATTAACCGTTAAAAAAGAAAACGAACTCCGTAAAATTCAAGCAGAGTTGGAACAGCAAGCACGTTCAGAAGAAGAACGAACCAAAGCAGCAGCTAAAGAAGCAAGGGCAAGAGCAGAACAATTATTGCAAACAGTCCGCGCTGAGTTAGAGAGATTGCGTTTAGAAGCGGATGAAGTATTGCCAGCAGAAGCACAACGGCAAGCAAAAGAACTCATAGCAAAAGGAAATGCTGCTTCTCTTTCAGAAAATGCTCAAGCTGAAGCTTTAGTTAACGATATGCTTTCCCAGGTTTGGCAAGAGACTGGTAAAGATGCTGCGGAATTGTTCTACTTACAACAAATTAGTATGATTTTGCGTGAGTCTGCTAAGGTAACCGAACAAGTTAAATTGGAAAATATCAAAGTTATCGATAGTGGAGATGGCAAGTCAATCGCTAGTTTGGTGAATGCTTATCCTGAAATCTTCCGCCAGTTCCTCAAAAATGTCAATCAAACCCTTGGCGTTGATGTGACAGGAAACTTCAGCAATGGGAAAGAAGTTACCTCAAATCAGGTTAAACAGTTATAGGTTAAGTATTTAGGAGTCACCGAGTCAGTCCTCAGTCCTCAGGAGTTAGAAGGGAAGAAAGGAGGAAAGAAAGGAATTGAGTAAAGATAATTTCAGTATTTCTTTGGTACTGTCGGTACCCGGAGTTCTTAAATTTTATTTATAACTGACCCGTCCGAACACGATCGGGACTTATGCAGAGACTCTCCTCCTGACTCGGTGACTCCTATAAAAAGCCTAACTATTTTTAGCAAACATTTATCAAATTAGTAAGTAGGTGAGCATAAATAAACACAATATCATAGGACAGGTTTTGAGAACTAGACCATTCTTACCTCAAAGCTTTCAGTTAAACCTACCCCTACAATTTTTTCAACGTTTCATTAGACCTACCTACTTATATCATGTCCGGTTAAACAGTGATAAATAAATAACTACGGAGTCCTCAGGAGTCAACCCACCCCTCGCCCCTCCCAGGAGGGGAAGTCAGGAGTCAGGAGGAAAGAGGTAATAAAGAAGAACAACAGCAGAAGAAGGAGAAAGTTTTTTTATAACTAATTATCCGGACATGATATTATTCTTTCTTCTTCCCTCTTCCTTTTTCCTTCTTAAATCACTAAAATAACGGAGTAAAAAAAATCATGGAAATAGTATTAGCGTTACTGGCAGTTTTCGGTCTTGGTACTGGTGCAGGTGTCTTTGTCATTCGCAACCTTTATTATATTTGTCAACCAAGTGAAGTCCTAATTTTTTCTGGAAGTCGTCACCGTGTTGGAGACAGCGATAAAAAAGTTGGATATCGTCTTGTCAAGGGAGGTAGTAGCATTCGCGTCCCCCTATTAGAACAAGCTTTCCGCATGGACTTGAGTAATATGATCATTGAACTTAAGGTTAATAATTCTTATTCTAAAGGTGGTATTCCTCTCACAGTTGAGAGTGTGGCAAATATCAAAATTGCTGGTGAAGAACCTACTATTCACAACGCGATCGAGCGGCTGCTAGGCAAAACTCGCCAGGAAATTGAAAAATTAGCTCAGGAAACTCTAGAAGGAAATTTGCGTGGTGTTTTAGCTTCTCTGACACCAGAACAAGTCAATGAAGACAAAATTGCTTTTGCTAAAAGCTTGCTGGAGGAAGCAGAAGACGACCTAGAAAAATTAGGTTTAGTTTTGGATACTCTACAAATTCAGAATATTGCTGATGATGTAGGATATCTTGATTCTATTGGTCGAAAACAACAAGCTGAATTGTTACGAGATTCTCGTATTGCTGAAGCACAAACCCAGGCAGAATCAATTATTCGAGAAGCAGAAAACCAAAAAAATACTTCTTTCAAACAGATTGAAACGAAAATTGCTGTAGCTCGTGCAGAAGCTGAAAGGCGCATTCAAGATGCGGTGACAAAACGGCAAGCAGTGGTGGCAGAAGCGGAGGCTGATATTGGGTCAGAGGTAGCGCGGACTCAGGCTGAGGTGGCAGTGCAGAATGAGCGTATTAAGCAAGTTGCACAACAGTTACAGGCAGATGTAGTTGCTCCCGCAGAAGCTGAATGTAAACGAGCGATCGCTACTGCCAAGGGAGATGCTGCTGCTATTGTCGAACCAGGAAAGGCACAAGCAGAGGGTATTAAGAAGTTGGCAGAATCTTGGAAAGCTGCTGGTGCAAACGCACGAGAAGTTTTTCTATATCAGAAGTTGGAAGAGTTGCTGAAGATTATGGTATCTACTGTGCCAGAAGTTGATGTGGATAATGTTACCGTAATTAATGCTCAAGGTGGAAGCAATGCGACAAAAATGGCTGCTTTTTTTGAGGAGTTAAAGCAAACTACTGGTATTGATGTAGCTGCTACAGTCAATAGTTTAAGCGATCGGGGTATAGGGAGTAGGCGAGATGGGGATATCGAGACACCCAGAAACTACTGGACTGACACACCTTAAATGGTGCCTTAGTCAGTCCAGTAGGGTGTGTTAGCGATAGCGTAACGGAGCGAAACATTTGGGATAGGCGGTGCGTTACATTTCATTAACGCACCCTACTAGACATCTCCAGAAAAGAGGCAACAGGCAACAGCTCCGGAAAGCAACAGGGAACCCACCCCGAACCCCTCCCAGGAGGGGAATAATTGATAATTTATGGATAAGAATTGATTTTATTTTTATTTTTACCAGATGTCTACTAGACTGACACACCTTAAATGGTGTCTTAGTCAGTCCAGTAGCGTAACGCACCAAAACATTTGAGATCAGCGGTGCGTTATACCAAATTAATAAATATTTGCTACAAATAGCTAGGATATTTCTTAGGAGTCAACCCACCCCTAACCCCTCCCAGGAGGGTAACTCAGTCGGATAGAGTCAGAATCAATAGCTTCAATACCATTTTTCAGGTCGTAAATTATTCTTTTCTCTTGGTGCGCGTTCCCTTGCGACTGGCGTCGTCGCGGGGTCGCACCGCTTTGTCAAAGGACATATCCTGCATTTGTCTTTTTATTCCTCTTACTATTCGTAACATTATTTTTTCACGCTTGGTATTACATTTCATTAACACACCCTACTAGACTGTCGCTTAACCTAGCCTACTTGCTAAATACTATTTATTAACGTGATGTAAGCCTTTAATCATCTTTACCATTTTGAGGGTTATTTTGACACTTTCCAAGTGTAGCATTACTTTTGATAAATGGTATAACTGGATATTAGGAAAAAAATTGATGGTTTAAAGGCAATAACTTTGAAGTTTTATAGTGTTCCAGTATTCTGAACTTTAGCTTTAAGTTCTGCTCTAGTTTTTATGAACTGATTACCAAATTCAGTTACTCGACAATATTTTGTTAAATCAATAAATAGCCTTATATCCTCTATTACTGTCTGTTTCCATTTGACTAATGTAGCTTTTTGGGTCAATTAATTCAATCAATTTAAAATCTCGCAATATTCTTAAATCAATAGCTGCATTCGGAGTTACATGAAAAGAGAAAGGCAGATTTTGTGCAGTATAAAGATTTAAAAAATGAATAATTTTGTATTTTGATTCATCAAGCAAAAAGTTAAACATAAAGGTTTGAAGTGAGTCTAATTTCTTTTGTTGTTGCTGAATTAGCTCTATTTGTTGTTGCTGTAAAGTATCTATATCTTCTTTTTGTTTATCAACTTCTTGTTTTAATTCTCGGAATTCAGCTTCAAATCCCCCGCTACCTATTTTTAAAGTTTTGATCAAATTTAGTAAGTCTGTTTGAAATAGGATAATTAATAAGAGCAAGCATACATCACTAGGAGTTATCTCAGGGATTTTAGCTAATTTTCCTGTTTCTATGCTAGTAATAATCGGGAAAATTAATAATCTGAGAGAAAGATAAAAAGTGACAAAAATAGAAGCTATTTTAATATACATGGAAAAAGGCTTGTAAGATTTTTCGTTTTGATTCATAGTTTATTTATTCGTAAGGATTCAGGTGGAGGAGTATTGACAAAAGAGACAATAGGGTAGAAAATCGCATCCATGAACAAAAACCAGCCACTAGAACAAGATAGAGAAAGACTAAACCAGTTGCCTACTGAGGAACTGGTCATTTATGTTATCAATTATCAGTTATCAGTACCTCTGCAATAAGGAGGCTACGAAAATACGGAATTCTCTTTTTTTTATCCCCTTAAAAGCAGAGACCTAGATAGCAAAACTTCATCAAAACCACCATCAAGCAACCTACTCAAAAAACCAGAAACTGACTACTAAAAATCGGCGTTGGTGAATCAAACTATGAATTAAGATATTTGGGTGTTGCATAATCAAGGAACGAACTAATCATTACGGAGTTTGCACGCAACGTCCCTACATCCAACCTATTCCCTAAGCACAAAAATCATCAGGATAATTCACCAAAGCCTAAAAATCATAATCATTCAGCAACGTCAATTTCTGACTCCTGAACTACTGACTCCTTTCTCAATAACCTAAAAAAAGTTACACACTTGACTAATTTCTAACTCAAAACCCAATTTACCAGAGTCCGAACGCCATAACCAGTTGCCCCAGCATTATTGTAACCATTCTCAGCATCTATCCATACAGGACCAGCAACATCCAAATGCGCCCAAGGTGTATCTTTAACAAACTGCTTCAAAAATAAAGCAGCAGTAATAGCACCACCAGGACGAGGTCCAGTATTTTTCATATCAGCGTGCATAGCTTTCAACCCCTCAAAGTATTTCTCCTCCAAAGGCATCCGCCATAGTTTCTCACCAGCACTTTCTGCTGCTGCCGCCAGTTGCCCCGCTAAATCATCATTAGGACTCCATAAACCAGCAATATCATTACCCAATGCCACAACACAAGCACCTGTGAGAGTAGCTAAGTCAACGATCGCATCTACTCCTAATTTATCGGCAAAAACTAAAGCATCGGCCAAAGTTAAACGCCCCTCTGCATCCGTATTGTTAACCTCAATAGTTTTACCATTAGAAGCAGTGAGGAAGTCTCCAGGGTGCATGGCGTGGCCACTAACCATATTTTCAGTGACAGCGCTAATAAAGTGAACTTCCACATCTGGTTTTAACTGAGCGATCGCCTTCACAGTACCAAAAGTTGTACCAGCTCCACCCATATCAACTTTCATTATTTCAATACCACTACCAGAAGGCTTTAAGTTTAAGCCACCAGAGTCAAAAGTTAAGCCTTTCCCAACTATTGCTAACTTTTTACGAGGAGTACCTTCTGGTTTGTAGGTGATATGAATAAATTTTGGTGGAATATCGGAAGCTTTAGCAACTCCCAGGAAAGCTCCCATGCCTAATTTTTCACAATCTTCTTGTTCTAAAATTTCTATAGTTAGCCCAAATTCTTTAGCCAAAGCTTCAGCAGTTTCAGCCATAGTTATTGGGGTACAAGAATTAGCAGGTGCTGCTACAAGTTCCCTGGCTAGGATCACCCCAGAACAGATTTTCTGGGCACGGGCGATCGCTTCATCAGAGCCAGCTAAACCGATTAACTCTACTTTTTCTACATCTGGCCCTTGATCTTCCAGTTGAGATTTAAAGCGATTATCTTGATGGAGGACTAACTCAATGCCTTCTGTGATGGCTGTAGTTGTTGCTTCAGCATTGTCACATATTGGCAAGCTAATGCCTAGAGTTTTGCACCTCTCCTTTTTTGCCAAGCGTCCACAAGTTGCTGCTGCTTGGCGCAGAGTTTCTAATTTTAACTCTTCCGATTTACCCAAGCCCACTATAATAATTTTACGGATGGATTTTTTGCTGCCCACACGAGTCGAGGCACTGCTGTTGACTTTACCCTTAAATTCTGTTTCTTCGATTAGTTCAGATAAAGTGTCAGTCAGCTTTTCATTCAAATAGGCCATATCCCCGGTTAATATGCTATTGGTATCTTCAAATAAACCAATGGCTAAGGCATCTCCGGTCCATTCTAACAGAGGTGTATTGATTGCTCTAATTTCCATCTTGATTTCCTTTTAACTGGTAATTGGTAAATGATCTTAATCGTTTTTTTGAGTTCAAACTCGGATAATTACTTTTTTAATTATTTTTTTGATTAAGTTAATATGTCAGCATTTCCTCCTGAATACTTACCTTAATATACCTTAATTTTGGGAATAGATTTCAATAATCAGAAAAGAGATCGTTGAAACTGGGAATGGTTTTTTAGGTATCAGC
>NZ_JAAHGK010000610.1:0-4454 GCF_010672505.1 Okeania sp. SIO2B9
TGATAATTCTAATTATTTATGCAGTCCTAGCAGGAACATACCTTTTGGTAATGCCAGCTATAGTCTATGCTTACTTGAATATGCGTTGGTATGTTGTTAGTTCCTTTGAACGAGGCTTTATGTATTTCTTGATGTTCTTCTTCTTCCCTGGTATGTTAGTTTTGTCCCCATTTTTGAACTTTCGCCCCAGACGGCGACAAATTGAAGGTTAATGCGACGAATTGAGGCTATTGGAATAAGTGTCGGTATTTTTGCTGCTGGTGGTATCCTTTACTTGATATTTCAGGTAGTAGGAGTAAATGGTGTAGATGCTGGTATCTGGACACAAGCTGTATTGGTCGGTGGCTTGGTTGCCTGGCTACTAACTTATTTGTTTCGGGTTAGTAATAGTAATATGACCTATAACCAACAGTTAAAGGATTATGAGGAAGCAGTGATCCAAAAGCGTCTGGAAGAAATGACTCCAGAGGAGTTGGCTCAGTTGCAGGCAGAAGTTGAGCAAGAAAGGGCAGCTCAGAATAAGCAGGAATAATTGAAGAAGGCAGAAGGCAGAAGGCAGAAGGCAGAAGGCAGAAGGAAAAATTGCTCATGGATAGTCAACGACCGACCATTTCGTGTCTTACCAAATAACTAAGGTTTAAAGCTTCTCCTTTAAAAGGGAAAAAAGAAAAAATTTTCCTTAAGCTTCAATCCTCTTCTTTTCAAGGAGAGGTAATTATTAATTATTAATTGTTGAAAACCCCAAGCAATTTGAAGTACCCCCGACGGTAGGGTATTAAACCCGCAACAGATTAACGAAGTCAGAAGTTAACCCACCCCTCGCCCCTCCCCCTCCCAGGAGGGGAAGTAGGGGATTTGAGCAAACCTCCAAAAATATTTGGCCTTAAAAGGCGGGGTTGCGCGACCCAATTATTTTGACAAATTATTTATCCAATATTGAAAATTAAAAATGATTTCAGTTTCTCATCGCTTTGAATCTCTACGCAATTCGGAAAATGGTCGCCAGTGTGCTTTTATTCCTTTTATTACGGCAGGCGATCCAGATTTGGAAACTACGGCCAAAGCTTTGGAGGTATTGGATAATAGCGGGGCCGATCTGATTGAGTTGGGTGTGCCCTATTCTGACCCTTTGGCTGACGGTCCAGTAATTCAGGCTGCTGCTACTCGCTCTTTGGGGCGGGGGACTACTTTGGAGTCGGTGTTGGAGGTGGTGCAGACGACGAGCAAGAAGTTGCGATCGCCAATTATTTTGTTTACTTACTATAATCCGATTTTGTCTCGAGGGGTGGAGAGCTTCCTGAAAAAAGTTTATGATGCTGGTGCTAGGGGTTTGGTTGTGCCGGATCTGCCGTTGGAGGAGGCGGATATTTTGTTGAAACCTGCTGCGGATATTGGGGTTGAGTTGACTTTGTTGGTGGCTCCTACTAGCCCAAAAGAGAGAATAGAGGCGATCGCTCGTCAGTCTCAAGGGTTTATTTATCTGGTGAGTGTGACTGGGGTGACGGGAATGCGTAATCAAGTACAGACCCGGGTTGAAGATTTGTTGGTAGAAATGCGAGGGGTGACAGATAAACCTATTGGTGTTGGTTTTGGCATTTCTCAACCGGAACACGCTGTGCAAGTCAAAAATTGGGGGAGTGATGCGGTTATTGTGGGTAGTGCTGTGGTGAAGCGTTTGGCTGAGGGAACGCCGGATGAGGGTTTGGAGGCGATCGGGCAGTTTTGTCGAAGTTTGAAGGGTGCTATTAGTTTATAGTATGGAAGAAGGAAGAAGAAAGAAGGAAGAAGGAAAAATCTTACATTGTTTGAGTTTTAAGCTGTCGATCTATCCTAACCTTTCCTTAGACTACTATATTATTGTTAGAAGAAGTATTTAGTAGAAGTCTGTTTATTGCCTGAAGAATTAAGAAAGATTTTAATTGGAATTTTTGGCATTGCTGATTCTAGGTATGATTTGAGAATTTTGTATTTGGGATTCTGTGTTTTGGATGGCTTTAGTTACTTGTTAATATTAACTGTTCCCTATTCCCTGTTATTTAGTATTTCTAAAAATTGGTCGGATAGTTGTTGAGAAATTTTCTAGATAAAGATTTTTTCCTATCACTTCAGTAGAGCGATCGCTAGTGTCAAATAGATCGTAAAATTGAGAAATAATTAGAAATTTCCAGTTGTTTTATGTAAGCCGTTGTCCGGTAGTAGGGAGAAGTGAAATTATGAATTATCGTCCAATCATTCTAGGAATTGTCGGTGATAGCGCTGCGGGTAAAACTACTTTGACTAGAGGAATTGCTCAAGTCTTAGGGCCAGAAAATGTGACTGTCATTTGTACAGATGACTACCATCGCTATGACCGCAAACAAAGGGCGGAAATAGGTATTACAGCCCTACACCCAGATTGTAACCATCTTGACATAATGCAGCAACATTTGACTCTGCTGCGTACTGGACAAGCAATTCTTAAGCCCATTTATAATCACTCAACGGGAAAATTTGACCCGCCAGAATATATTAAGCCTAGCAAGTTTGTGATTGTTGAAGGACTATTGGGTTATTCGACTAGGGGGGCGAGAGATTGTTACGATGTGAAGGTGTATCTTGCACCACCAGAGGATTTAAGGGCGAAGTGGAAAGTAAAACGGGATACTATGAAGAGGGGATATAGTGAAGAACAGGTTCTCAAAGAGATGGAAAAACGAGAACCAGATTCGGAGGCTTTTATTCGTCCCCAACGCAAGTGGGCAGATGTCGTTGTTACTTTTTATCCTCCTTCAAATGATGAAAATAGCTCTCAACTTCATGTACGCTTGGTGCTTAGGCCAACTATTCCTCACCCAGATTTTCTAGAGATTATTGGCCAAGGTAGCCCTAGTTTTCAGCCAGCAGTGCGCTTGGGGTTAGACCGGGATATGGGTAAACCAGTGGATGTTTTGGAAATTGATAGTCATGCGACTAAGGAACAGGTAAATGAGTTAGAGATGATTTTATGTCAGGATACCCCTTACTTAAGGGATTTTTGTTCGCCGAAAGGAGATCCAGATCTTGGTAAGTTAGTTGGTACAACTGGGGAACTGCTTCAGAGTTATCCTTTGGCTTTGACTCAGTTACTTGTTGCTTATCATATGATTAAGGCAACTAATATTTATCAGTAATATTTAGTTTTTAACTGTCGTATTCTTGTCATATTTTTTATCACTAAAGTTTGGTTGGATCGGTAGATTAAGTATCAGTAAATATTGAAATAGAAACTATGCTGAACAAAATTTCCGCCGAATAATTTTATGACAATTATGCTATCAAATATTATGATGATGTTGTGTTTAAGGGTAAGTGTAATGCACAGCATTTGAATGAAGCTTTCAAAATATTCCATTGACACAATTATCATCAAGACAGGATTTTAGATATAGGTTGTGGAACAGGGTTTATAAGTGGATGATTGCAGGGAAATTTTGAATATATAGGGATTAATATTTCAGCTAATATGCTAGATTATGCAGCCCAAAAAGGAGGCTACAAAAATACGGAATTCTCTTTTCTCTTGCTCCATTGGATATGACTCTGAGACCTTCCCATTGCACCTTACAGGAAGCTCCGAAGAGAGAACTCCGTTCCGCTGTCGCGAACGACAGCTTTTTATCTCCTTAAAAGAGGAGGGTTTAGACCAAAATTTTTCGGTAAAAAATACAAGTCTTGTGGAGAAGTTCTATGGAAGGTTTATATTGTGGTCTAAGAATTAAAACTTTTGTCAGTCTAGTTATATTTTGAAATAGAAATTATGCTGAACAAAATTTCCGCCGAAGAATTTTATGATAAATTTGCTGATAACTATGATGATGCGATCGAAGACTCTAAGTCTAAAGTACAGTATGTAAATGAAGCGCTTAAAATGTTCCAACAACGCAATTACCATCAAGGCAGTGTTTTAGATATAGGTTGTGGAACTGGACTTCTAAGTGGATTATTGCAGGGAAATTTTGAATATACAGGGATTGATATTTCAGCTAAGATGCTAGAATATGCAGCTAAAAGAGGTTATAAAACTATTCATAAACCGATAGAAACTGCTTTAGCTGAAATTGATTCTCAGTCGTATGATTTTGTTTTTTGTTTGGGTTCATTGTATTTTGTTGAAGATGCTGCAACAGCAATTAAGCATATTTATCGCATTGCTCGTAAAAATATTATAATCAGCTTAGATGAGGCAACTGAGGAATTTATTAAAAACGTTGTTGTGCCAGTTTACGACCATTCAAAAATAGTAATTGAAAATGCTATTGAAGATTATTTTATATTAGGTTGGACTTCTCCAACTACAGGTATTCCTATCCGAACTCGGATGATTTATATTGAGCAAAAAAACTAAGGTAATGGTTTAATTAAGGTTTGACATTTAATATGGCCTATTTATCATACTATATAGGATGGTAAATATAAATAAATTTTGAACTATAAAT
>NZ_JAAHGK010000611.1:0-4443 GCF_010672505.1 Okeania sp. SIO2B9
TCTAAAATTGGCTTAACACCTTTATTTTCTTCTTGTAAATCTGCTAAAATATTACTTAAGTTTTCAGTGTTTTGCAGGGAATGTAGCCCAGGAGTATTAGGAGAAGAAACATTGACTACAAAATAATCACCCCAATCTTTTAACAACTTAAAACTACCTAAATAATCGGTTGCTGCTGCCTCTAAAGAGGTTATCTTGGATTTACCAATATTTATACCATAAGGGAAAAAATTCGGATAAAAAGAATAATTATTCTCCTGTAATCTGAGAACCTCTGGAATATTTTTTCCTTGAGATTGTAATCTCATAGCTAAAGCAGCAGCACCTTGATTATTAAATCCCATTCTATTCAAAGCAGCTCGATCCATTGGCAAACGAAACAATCTTGGCTGAGGATTTCCCGGTTGTTGATGAAGAGTAACTGTACCAAGTTCAGCAAACCCAAAACCTAATTGAGGCCAGGCATTAATGGCCACACCATCTTTATCATATCCTGCAGCTAAACCCACGGGATTTTTAAAGTTTAATCCCCACAAAGTTTGTTCTAGGCGAATATCCTCAAAACATAAAGATTTTTGCATTATTGTCTGCAAGCTACTTATTAGTTTACTGGAGGAGTTAGTATCCATAAAACTGAGAATATTTAGAAGTTGATGATGTACCCATTCTGGATCAGCTTTTAATCCAGAAAATAGAGTCGGAAATATGACAGAACGATAAATATTTAACACTTGATTCTAAATAGTAGTTGACAATTAAAAACTAAAAATTAAAACTCAAATTTTTATCAGGTATAATCTTGGAATGACAAGACTCTTTTTGATCAAAGCACACTAATTAATTCTCGATCATCAATATATCATTTAGATCGAGTTAGCTGGAATACTACTGATAAATAAGGGAAACAGCAGTAAGAGTATAGATATGCAAGGTCTCAACAGGAGAATTTCATACAATCTCTCTTTCTCATCAGCAAAAACAAGATATTTTATTGATAAAGGCTTATCTAAAGTTGATATTAAATCGTATTTACAGATTTAGCGGACAAAAAATTAATACTGATTAGTCAAAAATATTGAGAATATGATGTCCAGTTGAATGCTGATAAATAAACAGTAATAGGGGGTGCCGAATATGGGTTATGAGGGCAGAAATAAAGCAAGAGAACATAGGAATAGAAAGTTTTTGACCACAAGCTAACTAATTAAGCTGACATACTATAATTTATTTCTTTTATTCTCAAAATAACTATTAAATAATCAGGATAATCCATCGATGTTAAAAAAAAATGAAGCCGAAAAAAATCATAATAATCTGATTGCTTTAGAAAGCATAATTAGAGCAATTAGAGAAGAAGAAGATTTAGATTTTCTCATTAAAAAAGTCATAAATTATCTTCAGTCAGAATTTGATTATTGTTTGATTTGGGTCTGTTTGTACGATCGATTAGCAAATAAAATAGTAGGCAAAGGCGGAATTACTCCCAATGGTGAAATTTCTGCTCTCAAACAAAAATTCACCATAAGTCATGGAGATATATTAGAACAAGTATTAATGAAAAGAAAAGCAATTAAAGTCGCTGACTTAAGGGCAGAAAAGCAAGTTGGAGAATGGGTAAAAATAGCACAAACATATCATATTAAAGGTACAATTTTCTTTCCCATACATTACAAAGAAAAATGTTTTGGTATTGCCTTAATGGGTTCACAAGAGTGGGGAAGTTCTTTAGAATCAGAAGAAAAAGCACTACTATCTTTAATCTGGGGTGAACTAGGACAAACATTACAAAAAATAGAAAAAGAATGGCAACATCAACAAGCAAAACGACCTGATGAACCAATACTCTCATTACTATCTCAATTAGGAAAATTAACGACTTTAGATCAACGCCTCGAAACAGTTGTAGAAATAACTCATCAATTTTTACAGCCATCCCGCACAAATATTTACTGGTATTATCCCAATGGACGCTATTTTTGGCGTCGTGCGAGTAATCATCAAGTAATAGTAGAATGGAGCGACTTTAAACGTCCTGCTTCTGGCATTACATTGCAAGATTTAGGTAAATTCTATCATGTACTATTAGCAGGAAAAATTGTTTGCATTGGAGAATATTACACTTCTGTAGACAGCGATATTATTCGCAGATTAATCCGACAAATTAGAGCTGCTTCTGTATTAGCAGCACCAATTATCTTAGAAGACGAACTATTAGGATTTATTGCTGTAGAAGAACAACACAACCGTCCATGGCAAGATGATGAAAAAAACTATTTGCAAGGGGTAGGTCAACTGCTAGCTTTAACTTCTCCCCTCTCAGAAATGGAGGACAAAATTCGTCAAGCTAAACTAGACCAGACTTTAACTGCAGGCATCACTCGCGCTATTTACGGTGATGATGATTGGCAGAAAACCCTAAAAACAACGGCAGAAAAAATATCTCAGCGCTTAGGTGCTAAATATTTTATGTTGGCAATCCGCAACAGAGGGCAGTTTGAAGTTGTTTATCAAAATCATTCTACTCAAAGTCGAACAGTCAAAACTTCTCTACCCACCCTCAGCAAGGAGGATATGACCTTGCTAGGACGAAACACTGAAGTAGTAGGAATTGAAAATTGGTCAGAAAGTCATATATTGAATGCTTGGCAGGAAGATTTTGAGAAACTTGGAGTACGTTCTCTTCTGTTGTGCAGGACAATAGGAGCGGGGAAAAAGGAGCAAGAAGAATTTATTACAAAAAATCAAGGCGATCAATATAACCAACCCGAAGGACTCGTAATTATTGGTTATGAAACCCCTCGCACCTGGAATCGCAATGAACGAGAATTAGTCCAAATTGCCAGTCAACAGTTAGGTTTTCTCCTGCATCAAAGACATATTAATCAGCTCATAAACAAGCAGCAACAATATACGCAATATCTTCAGTCTGGTTTAACTGCTTTACAACCAACTACAATAATTCCAAATTCAACAAAAGTATTGATTAACTCTTCCAACTCCTTATTATTACAAGAAGTGAAAAATTTGGAACCAGTCGGAGAACTGAGTGTATTAGGAAATTTATCTCTAGACCGTCTAGAAGGAAACTTTCTCGAATTTATTGCTCAAGCAATTGTGGAAATAGCAGATCTCAACCCGCAAACTATTCCCCTAGTTGCTTTAATTACCTGGTATCCATTATCACAAACAGGTAGAGTTATGAGCTATAGTTATCCTGAGTGTCATATTACTAGCACTGATAAAATTTCGATTCCAGTTCGTACTGATTCTTGGATTCAACAAATAATTTCTACAAATGGTTGGTTGCATCTGAGTGTGAGTGATGTACCAGCAAAAACTTTACGGTGGCTCAATATTCTTGATAGCGGTCAGGTCGTAGCAACTGCTTTGCGTACTGCTATTGAACATCAACCGACGGGTATATTGTTAATTGCAGACCCTCACAAAATTTTATGGCAAAAAACAGAACTGCCACAACCACATTCTCCTACTGAAACTCTGAAAAATTTATTGACTCATTTGGTTTCTCAGTTTGCATGGTCGCGTCGCTATTTAATAGTAAAGACTGCTTTAGAATCTCAGCGAGAAGAACTAGAGTGGTTGAATTGGTATAAACAAAAGCGTTTAGAAGAACTTTACCGTACTGTTGGTTCTGGTTTTAAGCAGTTAAGTGAATTGCATTATACTCCATCAGAAAATCCTGCCCAACAAAAAAATGTATTGACAAATCTACGTTATCAGCAATTACTAAGGCAAATTGGCAATGTGTTATCGTCTACTACTTCATTATTGACACAAGAAAAATGGCATTTACAAGCAAATTTTGATGTTGTCTCTGTAGCTAATTTGTTGAGGCGATCGCTCATTCGCATTGATTCCCAAGTAAAAAAAAGACAACTGCAATTAGAAGTTCATCGGGAAGGAAATTTGAATATTTATGGAGATCTTATTAAATTAGAATTAGTTGTTTACGAGCTTTTGATTAGTGCCTGTAGTCGTTCTCAAACAGGAGGAAAAATCGATATTAAATGCCAAACTTTAGATGAAGAATGGCTTGAAATTTCTATTATTGATGCAGGTAAGATTAGCTCAAAATTAATTGCAGAATTTAACTCCGTTTCTATCCCAGATGTATTAGAACCTTCTCTCTTGGTTTCACCTCCAGGCAAGCATTTAATTATCTGTCGGCGACTAATTCAACAAATGGGAGGAGAGCTAGAGTTAAATTTACAAGAAAGTGGTTTAGTAGAAAGTAAGTTACTTTTACCCTTAGCTCACCTTTGATTTCTACAAATTTTTCCTCCCTTCTCTACAAAATTTGATATTTATATCATGTCCGTTTAATAGGGTGATAAAAAACTTTCTTTTCCTCTTCCTTCTTCTTCCCTACTGACACCTGACACCTGACACCTGACACCTTCATCATTATTTATAAGTATTTAA
>NZ_JAAHGK010000612.1:0-4441 GCF_010672505.1 Okeania sp. SIO2B9
TATACAATGTGGTAATTGGGTTGCTTGAATTTAGCAGGCTTTAAAGTTATATTGATAAATTAGGGTTATGAGCGTTTAGCAAATCAATATTAATAAAGAAGTAATTTAGCAAAACCTATAGCCTGGTTTACTGAGTGGTGACTAAAAAGTTTAAAAACAACCTGATAAAATCACATTATCTGCTAAAGTTAACCAAATTAAAAAATGGGAGATCATTTCACTTTTTATTAAGGGCTAACTACTGAAGTTAAACAATTTGGATAAATTTGGACAAATCTCAATAAATCTTGACAAAAAACTGATTGTCTGCTAGCGTACACAAAAGCAAAAATCAAGCTAATTTAATTTAGATTAAGGCTTGAAACCCTGTACAAAACTCTTAAGAATAGGTAGCTTGTAAAAAGGTGATTGAGAAATCCATTAACCTTAAGTGAATGTCCGGAATATATCAAGTAGCAAAGTTTTCATAGTAGATTAATAGATTTTAGTAGGTGGAGTTCCCGCCGATTTTAAGCCTGCTCTCGAAGATAAGTTACAGACTGCGGTCAGTGGTATTCAATGTTCGCGCAGCATTGCGTCAGCAAAGCAGGAAGCTAGCTCTAAAACCCTTTTGGGTAAGTTTGGGTAAGTTGAGTAGAACGGTAAATAGTAATATTTGTCTCAGGTTTTTCGCACTTCAGAGTTAGGAGCAGTTTTTTTTTGAGCGCCCTCTTCTTTTGTTTGTGTTCAGTCAATCTCAGTCAACAAAGTTTTTGTTTTATTGTCATTAAGCAAGTCAAAGTCTGGAGGAAATTGGTATGTCAATTCGTTTGTATATAGGTAATCTACCTAAAGAAGTAATGGAACGTCAAGAACTGCAAGAAGTTTTTGCCGAAGAAGGTGATAGTGTGAGCACTAAATTGATCACAGATCGTAAAACTGGTAAGTGCCGTGGTTTTGGCTTTGTAACAGTCAAAAATGATGAACAAGCTGACCAAATTATCGAAAAGTACAATGGTTATCAGTTTAAAGAAAGTCCTTTGAAAATTGAAAAGGCTTTGCCACGCTCTAAGAATAAGGGCGAGTCAGAAAAAACTGAGGATGAGTCAAAACCAGCCAGCAGAAGCACTGGTAAGGCGAAAAAGTCTCGTCGTGAAAAGGATAAAGGAGCATCTAAAACTACCAGTAGTACTCCTAATTCTAGCGGAAATGATGCAGTTCAGCCAGACCCCCGTTGGGCAGATGCGTTAACACAGTTGAAGCAGCGTTTAGCAGCTACCAGTAATTCTTAAGAAAACAAACAAGTAAAGTAAATTAGACTATCAAGTTAAAATGATTGTAGATATAGTTGTACAAGGAACTGTAGCTATATCTATAAAATCTTAATAAGTTTATAAAGTCACTTTGAAGCCTTCGATTTAATGATAAATCAAAGGCTCTTTTTATAGTTTAATTTTTGACTACAGCAATTTTCATTTCAGTAGACCACAGTAGAGGCGAATAGCCATTTCCCCTTAAACGATTTTTGTTATGATGATGTGGTTCATCAATCTGAAAAGCGCTGTAAGACAAGACAGATTTCAGTTAATTAGTTATAGGTTTCATGATTTTGATATTTAATTAAGCTTGGAACGACTATGTTTGTAGCTAAACTTAGCTCTACCTCATATTGCAATTCACTTATCTCTATGATTCAAACTAACTATATGTTATAAGAAAAAATTCAAAAACTTATAACACTTTCGATCTAAGTAATGCTATGGGTAAACATACTAACTTTCTAGGGGTAGAGACGTAAGCTCGACGGTTGAACACATCATATTGATTGTGCTCAATAGCATCTAAAATTTTACTGTAAAGCATGGAAGCTGACCAAACAGGCCAACGAATATCAGGATTCAAACGCCTAATACCTTTCTCTGCATCAACAAAAAACTTGCGTGCTCTGTTAATCTGAAATTTCATTAATTCTCGCCAGCGTCGATCAATTACACCATTCAATAAATCTTCTTCAGTATAATCAAACAAAGCTAATTCTTCTAGAGGAATGTAAATCCGACCCCGACGAGCATCTTCTCCTACATCTCGTAGAATATTGGTAAGTTGATTGGCAATTCCCAAAGCGATCGCCTCTGATGTGGGAGATTTCATCTGTTGGTTTTTATTCCAGGGAGCAGTCAAACTTGATTGAACCACTCCCATAACTGGCATAGTCATTAAACCAACTGTACCTGCTACTCGATAACAGTAAAGTTCCAGTTCCTTAAATGTTTCGTAGCGACTGCGGTACAGATCCATTTGCTGACCCGCGATCATATCTCTAAATGGTTGTATGTCTAAAGGAAACTTGGATAGTGTATCTACCAAAGCTACATCTGTATCTTCTAGTGGATAGCCAGCAAAGAGAGATTCTAGATGTTTTTCCCACTCTTGGAGAGTTTCTGTAGTTGTAGTACTTGACATGGGTCCATCGACCAGTTCATCTGTACGACGACACCAGACATATATTGCCCATATCGCCTTACGTTTAGCTTCTGGCATTAACTGAGTACCCATGTAAAAAGTTTTAGAATAGGTAGCTGTGACTTGACGACACAACTCATAAGACTCTTCTAGTGATACCAGGGATGAACGAGTCATGCGCTGAGAATATTTAGACCGTTGCAGCATTCTTTGCTGGCTTTGGAGTTGTTGGTTGCAGGTTTGCATGAGATTCAAGTTGAGTAGAAGCGTTAGCGGAGCTTGCCTTAGTAATTGCCTGCGCTGTAAGCTTTCCAGAAAGTACAGCTCCTTCCATGCTGGCTAGATAGCGCTGCATAGTATAGTCTCCTGTAAGGAAGAAATTTGCAATTGGTGTTACTTGGGAAGGGCGACAATCTTGGCGACCGGAGGTAGCTTTATATACAGAGCGGGGCGTTTTGACAACGTGAGATTTCAACAACTTAGCTGGAGAATTTCCTGTAAAGTGATGGGGAAATAATTTTTCCAACTCTGCCATTGTGGCTGCGACTATTTCTTGGTCGGATTTAGAAATCCAGTCTTTGGCGGGTGCTAATACTAATTCCAACATGGAACGATCGGGATTAGCATATTCACGACAAGTGTTACTCATGTCTGCATAGACACTTAGTAGAGGTGAGCGTGAAAACAGTAGATGGTCTATATCTGTTAGTTTGCGATCAAACCATAGATGTAGATTAATTACTGGTACACCTTCAAGACCATTGAGCTTTTGGAAGTATTCCATCTGCTGCCACGGTTTGGGTAACATTGTTTTTAGGGGATCGACTGGCATTGCTGATACATAAGCATCAGCAGTTATTACTCGGTCTTGTGCTCCATTTAATCCTCTGATTAGAAATCCACTGACTTGACCATCATCGTTCAGTAAAAATTCCTTTACGGGTACGTTCAACTGTACTTCTCCACCTCCCTTTGCAATATAATCTACCAGAGGTTGACATAATCGCTCTGTTGGCGAACCATCTAAAAAGGCCATTTTAGAGCCGTTTTTTTCTTGGAGAAAACGGTTTAGAGCTGTGAGAATTACAGTTGAGGATATTTCCTCTGGCCCAATAAAATTCAACGCTTTTGACATGGCGATGAATACTTCTTTCTCTACTCTCGGAGGAACATTCTGTTTTTTCAACCATTCTGAGAAGGTGTATCTGTCCATTTTTTCCACATATTCCTGGCCTTGAAGCATAGCTGGAATCAGACCTATACCAAATCTAATTTTTTCTGGCCAGGTTAGCATATCATTATTGCGGAGAATAGCCACTACTCCATTCAAAGGTGCTGGAATATCAGGAAAATCAAATCTAGAGTATGTTCCTGGTTTTTCTGGCTGATTAAAAATCATCGTGTGCTGTTTCCATTGCAGTCTATCCTCTATATTTAGTTCTTTGAATAGCTGCAACATATTTGGATAGGCTCCAAAAAATATATGTAGACCGGTCTCGTACCAGTCTCCTTCCTCGTCTTTCCAGGCTGCTACCTTACCTCCTAGAACGTCCCTTCTTTCTAGGACTATTGGAGTATGACCCATGTCTGTTAGATATTTGGCACAGGAAAGACCGGCTAGTCCCGCTCCCGCGATCGCAACTCGCATTTACTTGGTAAAAACCTCTTTAATTCAATTTACTTCTTTTTTATTATTATAACTTTACAAGTTGTTACAAATTTCAGCAACATCTCATTTGTTATTTTTAATTCCATTTGCCTCAATTTTTGTTATATATACTTTTGACAAAAAGTAGATAAGTGTGGTAATGTTACAGCAAAATTAGTAATATAATCTAAGTATCTTAATAAAATTTAAAAATACATACTTAAATTTGCTCTTGAATATCGATAACAGATTAAGATTAACAGACTAAGGGTAAGAGGCGAGCACAAAAAAAATTAAATCTATAAATCTAAGTTAAGTATGTAGCTATAGAAAAAAAGGCCAAATAAGGAA
>NZ_JAAHGK010000613.1:0-4425 GCF_010672505.1 Okeania sp. SIO2B9
GAGCAATGTTTGCTCATACATTTGATTAAAGGGCTTCAACAAAGTGTAATCTGCTTTACGGTTTAATCCTGTTAATGCTCTGAGTAACCTGTCTTGTTTTAAGGCTCGTTCAATATTTAGCATTTTTCTGACCAATTTATTATTTGCTCATTTTACCTTATTTCCCAACAACTCTATTATTAAGGATTTTCATCGCTGTGAGTTCTTCGTCTCAGATAACCTTTAGGGTTCCATGTTATGAGAAAAGATTCTCTACCCCTGTCAATTTCAAAATCAGAATTCTCATTTACAAAAGCTTCAATGGCTTCATAAGGACCAGACTTGGGTCCTACAGGCAATCCGTGATGGCATATGCCATCTTCAACTATGAAATAATCTCCGGTCTTTATGAGTGTGGAATAAGTCCTTAACACGGAAAAATTTCGGGAGTTTGGTAGCCCCGTAACTTTAGTTCGGGGCGGAAAAACGAGCGGCGGTTTCAACCGCCGTGATCAGGGTCATTAATGTATTCCAAAATCTTAGCGGTGCTGACCTTCCCCGTAGTGTCATAAAAATAGCTGTGAGTCCATAAACTAGGCAGTTTGCATAGCTGAGGAAACTCCAGTCGCAACAGTCTCGATGACCTACCTTTTAAAGCTTTGACTATTTTATGAATTGCTAGGTCGGACCCATGCTCTACCAATACATGAACGTGGTCTGGCGCTATTTCCAATCCTTTAATTAACCAACCTTTTTCTGTGGCAACTTCCGATAAGATAGCTGCCAATCTTATTTTTACTTGGCCCACTAAAACTTTCTTGCGCCTCTTGGGAATCCAGACTAAATGGACGTGGGCCAAACCTACCGAATGGTTGCCATGTCGGTATATTTTTTGTTGGTTCTTCATGTTGATAGATTGACGCTTATCGACATATTGATGATCATAGAAGCATGAGTAAAAAAACTAAGAAAAAAGTAAAAAATCTAGGATGCCAGCAAGTTTTATTGCATCCAGATCAAGAACTACGGGCCATATTAGAATACTTGTGCGGCGAGGCCAATAAAGTGTTCAATTGTTCTGTTTATTATGCTCGACAAGTTTGGTTTAAAGAAAATAGATTTGTCTCCAAAAGTGAACTTTGCGAGCAGATGAAATGGAACCGACATTTTAACGCAATGTATGCCTCTAGTGCCCAACAAATATGCAATGGTGTTGTTGAATCTTTCAGCAGTTTCAGACAGCTACTAAAGCTGTTTGGTAAAGGTGAATTAGCCAATAAACCCAAGCCGCCTAACTATCGAAAACCTGGTTTATTTACAGTTTCTTATCCTAAAAGATGGTTAAAATTCACGAACGAAGGAATTAGAGTTCCATTAGGACGCAAGGTTAAAGCATGGTTTGGATTAGAGGCATTTTACATTCCGATGGTAAGTAACTTAGATTGGGACTCAATTAAAGAAATTAGGATTCTTCCCCGTCACGGTTGCTTTTATACCGAGTTTGTCTATGAGATGAAAACGCCTGTGGCAGTTAAGTTAGATGCTGGTCAAGCACTTTCCATTGACCACGGTTTAGACAACTGGTTAACTTGTGTAGATACCCAAGGAGATAGCTTTATTATTGATGGGAAACATCTCAAGTCAAAAAATCAGTGGTACAATAAGCAAATTGCCACAATTAAAGAAAATCAACCCCAAGGATTTTGGTCTCAAAGATTAGCTCGCATGACTGAGAAACGTAATCGACAGATGCGGGATGCTGTTAACACTCGCAGCGCGATTAGTTATTAATCACTGTCTTAAGCATGGAATTGGTACAGTGGTTTTTGGTTGGAATAAAGGTCAAAAACAATCAATTGAATTAGGAGCTAAAACTAATCAAAAGTTTGTACAAATTCCTACTGCCAGACTCAAAGAAAGAATAGAACAACTTGGCAATTTATATGGGGTGCAATTTGTAGAAACAGAGGAATCTTATACCTCGCAAGCATCGTTTTTAGATGATGATTTTCTCCCAATCTATGGTGAAAAACCCGATAACTGGGAACCCTCTGGAAAACGTATTAAACGAGGTTTATATCAATCTGCTGCGGGTTATTTAATTAATGCTGACTGCAACGGTGCAGCAAATATTCTCAGAAAAGTATCTGGAAAGCTTGGTCTTGACTTGAGCCAACTAAGTAGAGGCGCTTTGACAACGCCTTTAAGAGTTCATTTCTGGACGAATTAAGAATCTG
This sequence comes from Okeania sp. SIO2B9, assembly GCF_010672505.1. Lineage (NCBI taxonomy): Bacteria > Bacillati > Cyanobacteriota > Cyanophyceae > Oscillatoriales > Microcoleaceae > Okeania > Okeania sp. SIO2B9. The sequence continues at coordinate 2,217 of NZ_JAAHGK010000613.1, forward strand.
CGCGTCTTTAGACCGCAGAGTGTCAAAATTATTGTCCTGCCTATTTACATACTTCCGATGTTGCGCTTACACGACTACACGGGACTCCTTAACCTGGGAAATCCCGACTGCTGGTTTGAGGTGAGGTGAGGTGGTATTCTCCCCCTGTATTTTTTTATGATCATAAAAAAATACCTCCTGCTTGTCAAGGGAAGCAGAACATTTTATTTTAGGAGGTGAAAAGTCCTCTTGATTCTCAGAATTTCAGTCTTATGGTTAAATCAAATACTAATGCTAAAGACTAGAACTACCATCAATCGAACGCAAAGCAAAATATAATAATGACATTGCTGATAATCACGGTATTCCTCTAAATAATTTCAATAAACAATAATAACCATAATAACTATGGCACAAACATTCAATCCGGCACAGGTCATTGCCGTTCAAGAAGACCTTGTTACCATTAAAAGGACATCCACTCATGCAAGACCTCTGATCAAAAATGAAGTGGTTTATATCTGTCCGCAACGACAAACGGAAGGTCGTGCCGAATCCAGGGGCAGCAACGACTGTAACCGCAGCATCAGCCTCCGCTACAGCTACACCAGCGCAGGCTGTACCATGATTACTATTTATTTCATACATACTATTTCGATGAGCACCATAACCTTGATCTGTATATAGTCTTCTTCCCCTAAAGTAGCCCCATCCGGCAAACTTACCTGGTGAATTGAAATCAGGATGATCCATGACTATTGACTCTTCCCTCCTGACTCATGACTCATAACCTCTGTAAATAACCACAATATCCTAAAATCAATAAAGTTTATTCTAAATTAGGGACATACCAGTGGCCAAATCAACAGAATCTAATACACAACCTCTCTCCCGCACCCCTTTATATGACCTATGCAGCGAACTCAAGGCCAGAATGGTAGAATTTTCTGGGTGGGAAATGCCAGTACAATACACTAGCATCAGCACTGAACATGAGGCAGTACGCACAAAAGCAGGAATGTTCGATATTTCCCACATGGGCAAGTTTATCGCTCAAGGTCACGATCTAATTAAGAAAATCCAATATTTAGTACCTTCCGACTTAAGCAGTTTAGAACCTGGTAGAGCGCAATATACTGTCTTATTAAACTCTGAGGGAGGCATTATTGATGACTTTATTTTCTATCGTCAAAGTGATGACCCCCTTACCAACGAAGCACGGGGTTTTATGATTGTGAATGCTGCCACTAAAGCTAATGATAAAGCATGGATATTAAGTCATTTAGAAGCTAGTGGTGTTAAATTTCAAGATGTCTCTGAGGAAAAAGTGTTATTAGCTGTACAAGGTCCGGAAGCAGAATCTTATGTGCAACAATTTGTCAAGGAAAATTTGGCAGCAATTGGATTTTTCGGACATTCAGATATTACTGTATTGGAGCAACCTGGTTTTATTGCTAGAACTGGTTACACTGGGGAAGATGGGTTTGAAATTATGGTAGATTCCTCCGTGGGTGTGGAGTTATGGCGCAGTTTGTTGAGTGCTGGCGTTACTCCCTGCGGTTTGGGAGCAAGAGATACTCTACGTTTAGAAGCAGCAATGGCACTTTACGGTCAAGATATTGATACTGAGACTACTCCTCTGGAAGCGGGTTTAAGTTGGTTAGTTCATCTGGATAAAAAGGGTGAATTTATTGGTCGTCAAGTATTGGAAACACAAAAAGCAGAAGGAGTCTCAAAACGTTTGGTGGGTTTGGAAATGCTCGATCGCTCTATTGCTCGTCATGGTTATCCTGTTTTGAGTGATGGCAAAGTGGTAGGGGAAGTTACCAGCGGTACTAAGTCTCCAAGTTTAGGAAAGGCGATCGCTCTAGCTTATTTACCTAAAAAATTAGCTAAGGTAGGTCAAAAATTGGAGGTAGAAGTTAGGGGTAAAAATTATGCAGCTATTGTTGTTAAGCGACCCTTTTATAAAAGTCAAAAGTCAAAAGTTAAAAGTTAAAAGTAGTGGGAGCATCTTGCTCCCTAAATTTTTGGGTACTGTAGTGTAGATAGTGTGTAGGGTGCGTTAGGCGCAACCGTGTAAATGTGGTTGTACCTCAAAACTTAAAATTGCGCCGTAACGCACCATTTTAAAAGTCAAAAATCAAAAGTTAAAAGCTGGAAATGGGGGAAAATTTACAACCTTCTTACTTACAGTAGATTCGGTGATTAATGTGGTACAACTAACAAG
>NZ_JAAHGK010000614.1:0-4419 GCF_010672505.1 Okeania sp. SIO2B9
TCGCCCAGGGCAAACGCATCTTATTTTGCCGTTCCCTATATGTAGTGTTTATTTGATTTTATAGACACTATATGTTGAAAGTCTATTGTCAACAAGCGCAATAAAACCCGGTTTATTGATAATTACCCCTAGTTTATTGACGAGATGCGTTTGCCCTGGTTGTTCGCCCCTACGCATGACTTTTTATTCAACAAAAAAAAGTGAAACAGATTTTTATTTGCTCTCAAAAATGCCTCCTGACCAAAAAATAAGGTCTCAAGCCTCCCCTTTCAATGGGATGAAAAAAAATCAAGTTCAATATTTCAATTCCGATGCTTTCCTGTGGAATGCTCCGCAAACAGGCAGAGGTACTGATAACTGATAACTGAAATGACCCTGAATCAGCAGATAAAGCGCAGGACTCCTTCTTGAGTTTAAGTTGCACTTTTTCATTTTCTGAAGCTCAAAAAATTAGAGAATAATGAGGTTGCATCTTCTCAAAAATCGTGATAAGGTATATAAAGTTTTAGTCACTCGTCCCTTCGCATGACTTTTTATTCAACCACAACCCAGGAAATATAAATTATATATGTAAGGTTAGAACATATCAAAAGCTCAAAACTCAGACAAAGCAAGCTTATTCCTTCGCACACCTTAAGCTCAAATCAAACAGGCAAATCCTTCCTCGGCTTAAACCTCTCAACCTCCCGTAACTTCTGATAAATCTCCAACTCCTCCTGACTAGGCTCCTTCGGAGTCACAATCTTAATCTCCACCAACTGGTCTCCACGCTCACCCCTCCCATCAGGATACCCCTTACTCGCAAGCCGTAAACGTTGACCAGAAAAAACCCCCGCCGGCAACTTCATCTTCACCCAACCATCCAAAGTAGGCACCTCAATATCCCCACCCAAAACGGCCTCCACAGGAGTAATAGGCAACTCACAAAAAATATCCGGTCCATCCAACTGATAAAAATCATGAGGAGCGATCGTAATCTTCAAATACAAATCTCCCCCACCAATACCCTGATTTTTCAGACGAATTCTTTGACCACTAACCATAGCCATCGGCATATTCACCTCTATCGAACGCCCATCCTCCAAACGTATTTTTTCAACCCCTCCCACATAAGCCTTTTCCAAAGGTAAAGTTAATCTAGCCTCAATATCCTTTTTTACTTCCCGCTCTGTTGCCTTATAAGTATTCTTTTTCTGACCAGAACGATAAACATTAGAAGTCTGAGTTTTTGGAATTGTCGATTCAACTGGAGTTCTAACTTCACGGCGACGACCTAATAGTTGGTCTACAAAAGTATTAAAATCTGAAAAGTCACTAACATCTGAATTTTTTTCATTTTTTCGCCCATTTTCATCACGATTATCCCAATTCCTAAAATCAGGAACTCGTATCCCCACCCTACCCCCAATTCCTTTAGGTTTCCAATATCGAATAAACTGATCGTATTCTGTTCGTTTTTCTATATCTGATAAAATATCATAAGCTTCATTAATATCTTTAAATTTTTCTTCTGACTCTTTATCACCAGGATTTACATCTGGATGAAACTGTCGTGCCAGTCTCCTATATGCTTTCTTAATTTCATCCACCGAAGCATCTTTAGAAACATCTAAAATCTGATAATAATTCCGAAAATTTTGCATCTGCTAACTTAAACTTATAAGTTTTAACTATAAATATTTTCTATAACTTTTTGAGGAAAAACGGTAGAATACTTAAGACTTCTTACCTTCTCACTTTTCGAGAAAAATAATAGAAAGTCACTAATTTACTTAGGAAATTCTCCAATATTTATAACTCATTCACGACAATAAATTCACTTTTAATTTTAACTATATCTTGCAACTAAGCAAGAAACTATCTCCCGTAAAATCTAAAATAGTTACAACCAATCATCATCATCATTCCAATCATCACTCTGATAATAACGATTAGGTCTAGTCGGTCTGTTATAACTGACTCGATCCGAAGACCTACGATCTATCCTACTATCATAATCATAACGTTCCTTGCGCTTGGGCTCCTCTCCAGAAATACTGCGACGCACAGACCCAAAGAAATCATCATCCTCAGATTCAGAAGTATAAATTGAAACTTCACGATTCAGATCGTACAGAGCATCCTGTAAATCAACTCCCACCCGATCAATACCACGCTCATCATCCCTCTCCAGGCTATCCCTTAGTTCTCTAATCAACATCTCCATCCGTTGACGACTCCTAGCAGCAAATTGCATACCATAATCCAAGGCCACCTCCCGGAGTTGTCGTTCAGCTTGAAAGGCCAAAGCCTCTGCACGATTGCGCTTTTCTACTTGCTCCCTTCTTAGTCGGTCTGTCTCAGCAAATTTTTCAGCATCCCGAATCATCTGACTAATTTCTTGCTGAGTTAAAGTCGATGCTCCTTGAATAGTAATACTTTGAGCCCTACCAGTAGTTTTGTCCATTGCAGTCACCTGCAAAATACCATTAGCATCAATATCAAAAGCCACTTGTACCTGTGGCACACCCCGTGGAGCAGGAGGAATACCCGTCAGCTTAAATTTTCCCAGAGACTTATTCTCCGCCGCAATTTCTCTTTCTCCCTGAATAACATGAATCTCAACAACAGTCTGGTTATTTTCTGAAGTAGAAAAGATATCAGAACGTCGTACCGGGATAGTAGTATTTCGAGGAATAAGTTTTTTCATCACCCCACCAATAGTTTCCAATCCAAAAGATAATGGGGAGACATCCAACAGCAGCACATCTCGTACATCCCCAGCTAAAATTCCCGCTTGAATAGCAGCTCCCACAGCCACAACTTCATCAGGATTAACCCCTTGATTTGGTTCTCTATCTATTAGAGAGTAAACTAAATCTTGGACAAAAGGAATCCGAGTTGAACCACCCACTAATACTACTTCATCAATCATAGAAGGACTAATACCCGCATCTTTTAATGCCATTTTCACAGGGCGTCCTATTCTGGGAATTAAATCCCCACAAAGTCCTTCAAATTGAGACCTAGTCAGCCTAGTTTCTAAATGTTTAGGGCCATCTTTTGTGGCTGTAATAAAGGGTAGGTTAATCTCAGTCACTCCGACCCCAGATAATTCTATTTTAGCTTTTTCCGCAGCCTCCATCAGCCGTTGTAATGCCTGGCGATCGCTTGTCCTTAAATCTATTCCTTCTGTCTCTAAAAATTGTTCTGCTAACCAATTTACTATTCGTTGGTCAAAATCATTACCCCCTAGTTGAGTATCTCCACTCGTGGATTTAACTTCAAATACTCCATCTCCTACCTCTAATATTGATACATCAAATGTACCTCCACCCAAGTCGAAGACCAGAATTACCTGATTATCTGTATTCTCTAATCCATAAGCCAAAGATGCAGCCGTTGGTTCATTCAGAATTCTTTTAACTTCTAAACCCGCAATTGTCCCTGCATCACGAGTGGCCTGTCTTTGGGAATCATTAAAATAGGCTGGTACGGTAATTACTGCCCCTGTAACTTCTTCTCCCAGATAGCGACTTGCTTCATCTGCTAGCTTCCGCAATATCATTGCTGAGACTTCTTCCGGAGCAAAATCTCGTTTCATCCTAGGACATTTAATTTTGACATTGCCATATTCATCTCGGCGAATTGTATAGGGAACCCGCTTTGACTCTGGAGATAGTTCAGAGTATTTACGTCCAATGTATCGTTTGACCCCATAGAAAGTGTTCTGAGGGTTCAGAACAGTTTGTCTTCTGGCCATTTGTCCTACTATTCGTTCTCCTTCCTTGGTGAAGCCAACTACAGATGGAGTTGTCCGCATTCCTTCTGAATTAGCGATCACTATGGGTTTTCCGCCTTCCATGACGGAGACTACGGAGTTTGTTGTACCCAGGTCTATGCCGACTACTTTGCCCATGCCTTAGTTTTCTTTATTCTGTCCTTTTGTTGATTATTCTATCGTGTCAAATTTCTCAAGCTTTGAGGATAGCCTCACCCTCTGAAAAGAAGGCAGAAGGCCAGAAGCAATAGACAGCAATAATCAAATATATTTTTGCCTTCTGTCTGCTTATAGAGTTGAAAACAACTAAATTTATTTATGAATTATGGACTAAGGTTAATTTTTTTAGAGAAACAACTATGCTCAAGAATTCCTTGCTAACACCCTCAAATTTATTGAATTTATGGGGTTTGTATTCTCCTCTCTGGCTCCTTATTCCTTATTTGGCCTTTTTTTCTATAGCTACATACTTAACTTAGATTTATAGATTTAATTTTTTTTGTGCTCGCCTCTTACCCTTAGTCTGTTAATCTTAATCTGTTATCGATATTCAAGAGCAAAATTAGTAATATAATCTAAGTATCTTAATAAAATTTAAAAATACATACTTAAATTTGCTCTTGAATATCGATAACAGATTAAGATTAACAGACTAAGGA
>NZ_JAAHGK010000615.1:0-4416 GCF_010672505.1 Okeania sp. SIO2B9
AGCATGAGAATGCGATCACATACCATGGGACACCATTACCCTCAATGTCTTCCCCAAAAGCTTGTCTGTTCCCTGCTATAGTTATATATAGTATGTTTCATATCAGTGAGGTACATCTGGCGGGCAAGATGCCCGCATTTTATTGTTAATATTTGTAGATCATATACCACCGAATCTCTTGTAAAACTTAAGAATAATATATAAATGTGATGACAAAACTACATATTTATGAAGCAAAACAAGCCTCAAGATTTCGAGAACTACAAAATTCTTTACGCGATCGCTGGGAAAGTATAGATTTATGTGACCATGGTGACTCCGATATTTTGATTATTCCTTCTGTGACACTCGACCAACGGGAGTTGCAAAAGATAGAGGGCAGTCATAATTATGAAGAACGATATCTATTTTCTTTGATTCGTCTGCGTAACCCCAGAACTAGACTAATTTACATTACTTCCGAACCTCTGCACCCGAGCATCATTGACTATTACTTACAACTATTACCAGGAATCCCATTTTCCCATGCTCGCGAGCGACTACTCCTATTTGCCACCTATGATACTTCTGCAAGACCTCTAACAGAAAAAATTTTAGAACGTCCCCGCCTCATTGAGCGTATTCGTCTAGCATTGCGCCGGGATAAGTCCTACATGGTTTGTTACAACTCCACTTCACTTGAGCGAGAGCTATCCCTACAGTTAGGTATTCCTCTATTAGCATCAGACCCTGATTTGAATTTTTGGGGGACTAAAAGTGGCAGCAGGCAGATATTTACTGAATGTAATATACCTCATCCTGATGGGAGTGAGTTAGTTTGGAATGTTGATGATTTGGCATTAGTAACAGCGCAGTTATGGGAGCGTCAACCTCACCTACAACGAATTGTGATTAAGTTGAATGAGGGATTTTCAGGGGAAGGTAATGCGTTGTTAGACTTACAACCATTGCACAAAGAAGTGAATAGTGATATGGTGACAGCAATAAGCGATAGTTTTAGCACACTGCGCTTTCAGTCTGGTGATGAAACTTGGGAAAATTTTAGTCAGCGTATTTTTGAGTTAGGAGCGATCGCAGAAGCTTTTATAGAAGGAGATGTGAAACGTTCGCCAAGCGTACAAGGTCTGATTAATCCCAAAGGAAAAGTTGAAATTATTTCTACCCATGACCAAATTTTAGGTGGACCTGATGGGCAAATTTTTCTTGGTTGTCGTTTTCCTGCTGATGAAGCTTACCGATTACAGTTACAAGAATTAGGTATGAAAGTGGGAAAAAATTTAGCGGAAAAAGGTGCTTTAGATAGATTTGGTGTGGATTTTATTGCTGTATATCAAGGTGAAAATGCTACCCCAAAATGGGATTTATCTGCAATTGAAATTAACTTGCGTCGTGGTGGTACAACTCATCCATTTATGACATTAAAATTATTAACAAATGGATATTACGATCGTACTACTGCTTTATTTTATAGTCAGCAGGGACGGGCAAAATTTTACAAAGCTACTGATAATTTACAAAAAAGTCCTTATCGGGGTTTATTACCTAATGATTTGATGGATATTATTGCCTTTAATCAATTACATTTTGATAGCTGTACTGAGACCGGAACTGTATTTCACATGATGGGTTGTTTATCACAATTTGGCAAATTAGGTTTAACCAGTATTGGTAATTCTCCTGAACAAGCGGAAGAAATTTATCAAAAAGTTGTTAATGACCTAGATATTTCTTGTCAAACTTCCAGTAAGTTTGGTGTTCAACATTTCGGTTTTAGTTCTTTCTAGAGAAAAATTATTGAAGAAGGAGTCAGGAGTCAGAACTCAGGAGTCAGGAGGGAAAATTGCATGGGGATTCTAACCCCAAACAATGAGGTAATAATTAATTGGCTTGCGCTCAAAAGTCTTTTAGTAGGGGTAGGAGACAACCCACCCCTCGCCCCTCCCCCTCCCAGGAGGGGAATACAGGAGACAGGAGTCAGAACTCAGGTGGAACGGGGAATTATAGAGGAGGTAGGAAGAAAAGTTATCCCAAGATTGTTCTGTCATAATCGTCCCAAAATACTAGCATGCATGAGCTTTTTACACCAAAAAGCTTGCACTTTTTTCGACCAAAAAAGGCCAATACCAATATCAATCAATGGTTTGAAATTTAATCAGCAAGCCCTAATTATTAATTATTAATTATTAATTATTAATTAATGAATACTACTTTCCCATATTCCGCTTCATTTTTTCTAATTCTTCATCTGTTTCTAGACTTTTAAACTGTTCTTCCAATGGGTCTAATGAATTAGCAAAATTATAGAAATTGGTTTGATTCCAGCCATCGGTTTCCCAGCGTCTTTCATTCTTAGCAGTATAACGGTTAGCTTCAGCTTGAACAGCTTTTGCTCGTACTTCCTCCCGACGTTGTTTAATTTGACGATAGAGTTCTTTCGCTTGTTGGATGCGCTGCTTACATCCTTGCATCTGTCCCCAATGTTGATTACCTTGGCGTAAAAAAAATGCTTCCCTTTCTTGAGCAGCCTGAGCTAGATCGGGTCGATTAGCTGTTCGCGCTTTTTCCACTCGGTTATGCCAACGCTTCACTTCTTGCGCAGTTGAAAGAATATCTTGCTCTGATTTTTTTTCTTGGCGCTGTAGTTGCGCTATTAGACGCAAAGTGTCTTCTTCTTGTTTGCGTAGTTGCTCTTCGAGTGCCTGAAGTTCTAAATGAGGATTATTCCGCAGAAACTCTTCAAGCCGATTTTCTAGAAATTCGCTGAAATCGTCAAATAAACCCATAGTTAAGATTACATAAAATTAAGAGTATTAGGCAGTGGAAAATTTAACTTTTAATTAGCTATCAGCATTTCAGCTTTCAGCTTTCAGCACGCTAACAGCTTGAGTTTAAATCCCCGACTTCTAGCTTGTCGTTTAATTTCTAAGAGGGGTAGCGTATCCCCTTCTCAAAAGCTTATTGCTAAACGCCGATAAGCTGTTTACTGAGCATTCCGGACCGAAACGAAACGCTTTTTAACTTATAGAACTTGAAATTATAGCAGGGAACAGTGGGAAAAACATTGTCTAGCATAAGCCATAACCACTATGGCTATTGCGATACTAACAGCTATCACTAAAACTGTTGCCCTACAAAAACAGAACGAACTTCACCATTACGGCGAATTACAGCTTCTTGGTTTGCCACATTAACAAGAGTCCAACCACTACCACCAATATTCTCGCCTACATATATCCGACGCGCTACACCCTCAATTTCAAATAAAGCAGCCGAACGTTCCCCTAACTCCAAAATACCCACTAAGGTATTAATAGGAATCTGAACTTGACTTTCTGCCACTGCTTTCGTCGCAGGTATTTCTGCTGGCGGTGGAGGTAATTGTAATGGTTGTGTTGGCGCTTGTGACTCTTCTGATTTTGCTTCTGTTTCAGATTGAGTTTCTGCTTCTGGTTTAGTTTCAGGTTGGGACTGGGATGATGCTTCCGGTTGGCTTGTTGCTTCCGGTTTTGTTGCTACTTCTTGTGTTGGTTTAGCTTTCTCTTCTACTTTTGCCGTTTCTGCTTTTGCCGTTTCTGGTTTAGCTTTCTCCTCTACTTTTGCCGTTTCTGCTTTTGCCGTTTTTGTTGCTTCCGACCTTTCTGTAACGTTTTCAGCAGCATCTGCGGAGGCAGAAGCATTAGATGCAGATGCTGCTGATAGCTTTGGGGAAGATTCGGTAGACTTTGGTGCTACTGCTACTGCTGAAGGTACAACACTTGGCACTGGAGGAATTACCACCACTTTAGTTTCTGGAATAGTTATAGGTGCTTTTGCTACTTGTGCCTCCATGAGATCAACCAGTCGGTTGAGCGGTAATAGTAAGCTAGTGTTTGTTGGTTGGTTTGCAGGTACTGGTATTGTTGGTAAATTGTTGCTTGGTGGGGCGGGTGGTATACCAGGAATTTGTTGTTGTTGTTTGCGAGTTGCTTCTTTTTGTTCAATCATTTGGAGCGATCGCTCTATATATTCAGCAAATTCTTGATCTGCTACTGCTCTAGGACTTAATGTTTCTGATGATTCATTTAGCTTTTCTACATAACCTAAATAACCCAAAATTTTATCGAGTCCTCCCCTAGTTACTAACCACAAAGAAAGGGTGACTAATATAGAGGCAAAAGCTGCCCCTAAAAGTAGTTTATCTAACGATTTGCTTTGTTTTTTTTCTGCTTCTAATTTAGCTAATTTTGCCTTTTCTTCTTTGTCAATTTCTTGAGGTTGAGTATTATTTTGAGGCAGAACAATTTGAGGAACCTTAATTTGCGTTAAAGAGACAACTTCTGGTCTAGCTACTTGAGTCGGTAAGCGACTACCACCATCCAATACTCGGTCAATATCACGGAACATATCGTCCATCAAATTCTCAGCAAGATTATCTAC
>NZ_JAAHGK010000616.1:0-4416 GCF_010672505.1 Okeania sp. SIO2B9
CCCAAGTAATTTTGAACACCGTGTAGACGGTGGGGTATTAAACCCACAAAGAAAATGATAAAATAAATCTACTTCACAAAATCTAGATAAAATATCAAAATTATATATAAAATTCAGATTTATGCACCCTAACAAAAAATATAATCATAATTCAACTAACTCACTAGACTCAGATACAATCAACTAAATAATTATACCCATTAAAGCATTTATTTTTCAAAGACCAAGGCTATCTATCAAAGACTTACATAATATACCAAATACCAACAATTGATAGATGTTAGATATCAGTTAAACATCTGAAATTTTCAACCATAATAAAGTTAAAATGATTTGCAGTTTATATACTGGGAACAAGCTGGACTCTGCCTGCATCCATCTCCTCCATTAATAATTCTAATGCTTCATAATCTACATCAGAAATATAGCCAAGTCGTGTCAACTCTAAGTTGATTTGATTTTCGATTTCAGGAGTCAGTCTGCGAAAATAAAGAGCTTTAGATACAAGTTTCTGAATCATACATTTTGGTTCCATTGCTAATAGAAAAACCCTACATAATTAAATTCTCTGCTAAATGCTTACTCTTGTAGGTGATCTAATCCTAGACAAGAGAGTGATATGAATCATTTGGACTTGAAATTAGCAGTAACTTGTCATCTGTAAATCAGAATTTCACAGTAGTGGCGTGACACAGCTAAAATGGTGGATTAGATGGGGAGATGGGGAGATGGGGAGATGGGGAGATGGTAGATCAAGACACTAGAAACAAAAATCTATTACACAGTTTTAGGCGTGTCACGCCAGTAGTAAGTTTTTGGTGTTATCTTGAAATATGGGCATTGCTGATTTGAGGTACGATATCATGTCAGGATAAGAGCGCCAGTAAAAAACTTTCTCCTTCTACATACTTTTTCTTCTTCTTTCTTCCCTCCTGACTCCTGACTCCTGAGTTCTGACTCCTCAGTAATTAAGATTAATATCATACACGCGCTTCAGCAACGCCAAAATATGTATGTCCAAAAAATACAAGTTAGGTACGAATAGTGGCAGTAGCAGTAGAGAATTTACTAACATCCGAAATATTAAAACCTGCTCGTTACCTTGGTAATGAGTTGGGAACCTTCCATAAACCTTGGGACAATGCTCAAGTCCACTGGGTACTAACCTATCCAGAAGTTTATGAAGTAGGAGCTTCTAATTTAGGACATATAATTCTTTATAACATCTTAAACTCTCAACCAAGACAACTATGCGATCGCGCATATTTACCAGCTCCAGACTTAGCACAGAAATTACGAGCTACAGATACCCCACTATTTGCTGTAGAATCAAGGCGATCGCTCACTGACTTTGATATTCTAGGGTTTAGCCTCAGTTATGAATTAGGAGCTACAAATATTTTAGAAATGCTAAGTTTGGCAGGTATTCCCCTAACTTGGCAAGAACGAAAATTAACGTCCCACTCTTCTCAAACACAAGAAACCTATCCCTTAATTTTTGCAGGTGGTCAAACAGCAACTTCAAACCCAGAACCTTATGCAGACTTTTTTGACTTTATTGCTTTAGGAGATGGAGAAGAGTTACTGCCAGAAATTGGACTAATAGTTGAGCAAGGAAAAACTAATGGATTAACTAGAGAAGAATTACTGTTAGATTTAGCCCAAATTCCTGGGGTGTATGTGCCACAATTTTATGAAATGGCTAAAGATGGTTCTGTGTTCCCCATTCGTAAGGATGTGCCAGAAAAAATCTTGCGCCGAGTGGCCACTCCTATGCCAGCTTATTCTATAGGTTTAGTTCCTTATGTAGAAACAGTCCATGACCGACTGGTAATAGAAGTACGACGTGGATGCACCAGAGGATGTCGCTTTTGTCAACCAGGTATGTTGACTCGACCAGCAAGAGATGTAGACCCAGAAGAAATAATAGATACTATCGAAAAAGGTTTGAGAGTTACTGGACATAATGAGTTTTCTTTACTTTCCCTAAGTTGTTCTGATTATCTAGCATTACCAGCAGTGGGCACTGAAATTAGAAACCGCCTCAAAGATGAAAATATTTCCCTATCTCTACCAAGTCAAAGAGTTGATAGATTCGATGAAAATATTGCCAATATTATTGGTGGTACGAGGCAAAGTAGTCTGACTTTTGCACCAGAAGCAGGCACGCAAAGAATGCGGGACATTATTAATAAGGGATTGACAAATGAAGAACTTTTGCGAGGAGTCAAAACCGCTCATGAACAAGGTTGGGATAAGGTTAAGCTCTATTTTATGATTGGTTTACCTGGTGAAACTGATGCAGATGTGTTGGGTATTGCAGAAACAGTTAATTGGTTACAACAAGAGTGCAGAACTAAAGGTCGGAAGAAACTACAGGTGACTCTGACAATTTCCAACTTTACTCCAAAACCTCATACACCTTTTCAGTGGCATTCTGTCTCAGTAGCTGAATTTGAACGTAAGCAAGAATTACTGAAGGCAGAATTTAGAAGAATGAAAGGTGTAAAGGTAAATTATACCGATGTTCGTATCTCAGCAATGGAAGACTTTCTCGGTAGGGGCGATCGCCGTCTAGCATCCGTAATTCGCCGTGCTTGGGAACGAGGAGCAGGAATGGACTCTTGGTGGGAAAGTTTAGATAGAGCTTTTGCTGCATGGAGTGAAGCTATTGCAGAATCAGACTTGAGTTGGAAATATCGCCAAGTCGAAAATGGTGAGTGGAATGTATTTAAAAATACAGAAAATTCTACTGAAATTACTTCCGCTCAAAATTTATCATCTCTACTTGACCAACCTCTACCTTGGGGCCATATAGAGACTGGAATTGATAAAAATTGGCTCAAAGAAGATTTACACAAAGCTTTAGCAGCAATAACTGTTCCGGACTGCTTTTTCGCAACTTGTTCTCATTGTGGTGTATGTGGTCCAGATTTAGGTCATAATATTGTAGTCCCGCCTTTGCCTATTCCAGAATTTGATGGTAAATTTGTGCCAAACCAGAATAAGGTACAACGTCTAAGAGTGTGGTTAGGGAAGTTGGGAGAAATGGCTTTAGTTAGTCATTTAGATTTAGCTCGACTATTCGCTCGTGCAGTTCGTCGCAGTTCTATACCTATTGCTTTTTCAGGCGGATATCATCCAAGTCCACGAATTATTCCGGCTAGTGCTTTATCTCTTGGAACAACTAGCACAGGAGAAATTGTGGATTTTGAGTTGACAGAACCAATGGATGTGGTAACATTTCAAAATAAATTGGGAGCTGCTTTACCAACGGATATACCCATATATAAGGTTGAAGAAGTAGAGGTAAAGAGTCCTTCTGTATCTCAGATATTAGAGAAAGCAGAATATGTTTTGAAGGTCCGGAAAATAGCTGAATCTTCAGAAAATTTAACAGAAAATTTCTACAATCAAACAACTGAAGAAAAGCCAAATTGGCAAAAGTGGGTAGAGGTAATTAATAATAGTGAGTCAATTCTGTGGGAACAAACAACTAAGTCAGGCAAAGTAAAAGTTATTAACTTACGCGATCGCTTATTTGAGTTGGAGTATATAGAGTATTCAACCACTGATATTTTTTCTTTAGAAACGAAATGGGACGCTAAAATATATGGCATTCTTCGTTATGTAGGAAGTTATCAGAATGATGGAACTTTACTACGACCACAACATATAATTTATATGCTGGAACAAGTAAGCAAACAGGAGTTTGAATTACTGCATTCTCACCGGAAAAAGTTGTTTTTGAGGTGATATAAATTAAATAAGAATCTATAGTTAGGTTTTTGTTTTTTTTAGTGTCAGAATTGATAAAATTACTTTACAAAGGAGGAAAAAGGTAAGAAGGTATAAGTTGGAATAGAAATCCTACAAATAAATGATCGGGATTTAAATCAGGAAACCTTTACTCTCTTATCTTTCCTAAGCATTCAGCCGTCAGCTATTAATTTTGGGAAAGGTAAAAGCAACCTTTGAAATTGAGTTTGAATAAAAGTTGCTGCCAAAGTCCCTTTCCTGAACCTTAGAAGTAATTATTCATTACTAACTGCTGTTTGCATAGCATTCGGAAGGAAGTGCTGACTTACTAATAGCTGAATGCTTACTATCTTTCTAAACCTAAAAAACATTTTTTACCTTGATTCACTAATGAATTTAGTTCCGCTCTAATATAGAGTTTACAGCAAAAATATACCTGATTATTTATGCCTCTAGCAAAGCTGACTTAACGTATTTCTTTAGGTCGTAAAAAACGCTGTAATTTCATTCAAATTACAAAAATGTGAATCATAAGCAATACAATTTAGATTGATATAGAACCGATCAAAAAATGAAGATTTGTAAAAAAATTGGATTATTTTGAGTGTGAATAATTGAAAATACAATAAGATATAAGTTGAATACTTCTACCAACTA
>NZ_JAAHGK010000617.1:0-4415 GCF_010672505.1 Okeania sp. SIO2B9
TGGGGGACACTTTTGGGTAACTAATACTGATTCTGGGACTGTACCGATGCGGAGCATTATCGCCTGTCTTTTTTTTATTCAACTTTTTGAGGATTTTCTATTAATTTTATTAGTTGTTTATCTGTAATACCAATAATTTTTTTTTGTTGATGAGTGGATGATTATAAATATATTCTAATACATTAGACTAATTGCCAAAAGTAATTATCTACTTAGGTAACACTTCAGTTATTAAGTAATTAAACTATCCTAATATTTTTTTTTGCTAATTTGAGCATATTTAATATGAATTATTATTATTTTTACTTCTCCCCCACTCCCCCACTCCCATACTCCCATACTCAAGAAAATGTAGAAAAGTTTTTGAGAAATGGTGTTATTTATTTGGGGACAGCGTATATATAATTGGTCACTACAATTTTACCTTAATTTTGATTTTGGAGATGTCTAATGAAAAGCGCTGTAAAAATACATGATATAAATCAACATTTTGCTTCCTTTTATCTGAGGATATATTTTGATGATCAAAATAGGCAATTATAGTAGTTTAACTTAAAAATGAGACGTTTTTTCGTCTGAAACTCTCTCATAGCAAGAAAGCTTTGTCTCAATCTAAAGTAAATGACTATAATTTTGTGTGTCTACTAAATGCCTGGGCAAAAACTTACAGCGCTTTTCACTGGAGTAGACCACAAGGTTAGTCATCTATTGTGGAATTCGCAGCCCTCGTTTCACCTACCACCTAACACCTAACACCTAACACCTACCACCTAACTTTTTAACTGTGGTTTACCCATCTAAAAACTGCCGTAGTTTCCATGCCGATGTCTATGGGTCGTGCTCATCTTTAATACTATCAATAGTCTTGATAATCTTTTCGTATTCTTGTCGCTTTCCTTGTTTTTGATAAATTTCTGCTGCTTTGTGTAAATCATCAAGAGCAGCTTGAAAGTTTCCTAATTTCATATATCCTTCACTACGAAAAGAATAAGCGTGACCTAGATTAGGATTAATATCTAAAGCACTGCTTTGATCCTTAACCGCTTGAGCATAGTCTTTTAACTTCATATAAATTAGCCCTCGGTTAATATAAGCGTCTATTTTTCTCGGATACAATTTTAATACTTCGTTATAGTCTAGAATAGCTTGCTGCAAATCTCCCATTTCACAGTGAATTAAGCCCAAATTATAGTAGGCTAAACCATAGTTGGGGTTTATTTTTAGCGCTGCTTGACAATCAGCGATCGCCTCAGAAAAGCCTCCTAGTTTCAAACGAGCTAAACCTCGATTATTATAGGCAGGAACATAGTTGGGATTAATGCTTAGAGTCTGGCCAAAGTCATCAATAGCTCCCTGAAAATCTCCTGCTTGAAAGCGAGCATTTCCGAGATTATTATGTGCTTCGGCATAGTTAGGATTAATTTGTAGAGCTATTTCAAAGTCTTTCATTGCCCCTTTTATATCTCCTAGCCTAAACTTGGTAAAGCCTCGGTTATTATGACCTTCGGCATAATTAGGATTAATTTGTATAGCTGCTTCAAAGTCTTTCATTGCCCCTTTTATATCTCCCATTTTCAGACGTACAATGCCAAGGTCGTTATAAGCTTGATGATATTGGGAGTTGAGATGTATGGCAGTCTGAAAATCAGCGACCGCTCCGGGAAAATTTCCCAGACTTCGCTTAGTGTTACCTCGATGATAAAAAGCTTCTGCATTTTTGGGTTGAAGTTGTATTGCACGGTTTAAGTCTTCTAGAGCACCGCGATGCTCTCCAAGATCGAAACGAACTATACCTCGTTTGATATAAGCATCCACATAGTTAGGATTAATTTGTATAACCTGGTTAAAATCTTCTAGGGAACCATTGTTATCTCGCATCACACGACGGACTATAGCTCGGTTGTAAATGGCTTCAGGATGTTTAGGATTAAGTTTAATTGCTTGGTTGAAGTCGGCCATTGCTCCTTTTGTATCTTTCATGTCAAACTTAACAGCACCTCGTTGGGTATAAGCATCTACAACTTGAGGATTGAGTTTTAATAATGTGGTAAAGTCATTAATTGCACCTTGCTGGTCTCCAAGGGAACGACGGGCAATACCTCGATTATAGTAAGCTTCTATTTTTGTGGGATTAAATTTTATTGCTCGATCATAATCTGCGATGGCTCCTTGTGGGTCTCCTGCTTTAAAATGAACTACTCCTAAGTTATGGTAAATTTGAGAGTCTTGAGGATTAAATTTCAGAGCTTGAGAAAAAAGATTTATGGCTTGATTTAATTTGCCTAATTCTGCATAAGTTGCCCCTAAATTATGATAATTTTGGAGGTCTTTTGGTTCAAGTTTTAATGCTTTGTGAAAATTTGCTATTGCTGCCTTTAAGTTTCCCAATTGAGCCATTGCAATACCTTTGTTTTTGTAAAATTGATGATTATTTGGGTCTAGTATTATTGCTCGGTTATAGTTTTCTATAGCGCCAGTATTATCTCTTTTTTGTAGTTTAATTAGTCCTTGTTTATGTAGTTCGTTTACTCCTCGAAGGCGGCATTTTTTTGCTTTTTCTTCCATTCCTGCTATTTGATATTGAGTAATAGCTTTTTCCCATTGTTTTTTGTTTTCAAATTCTTTGGCTCTACACAATGCTGCTTTCTGAGGTATTTTGGCTAAGTCATATTCATAAGCAGCTTTAAGCCATTGTTTTTTCTCTTCAAATTCAATAGCTTGATATTCTGCTTTTTTTTCGGGAATATTCATCTTGCAGCGTTTAGAATTAGCAAAATTTTCGAGTTCTTCCCATTTTTTTGCTGCTGCTAACCATTTTAAGTTTACTTCCAAGTTGTAAGCTTCACAAATTTTTTGCCTCTGGTTTTCTCCAATTTTCACCCAACATTTTGCTGCTTCTTGCCATTTTTTTAATTTCTCAAATAGTAGTGCTGCTTCTTGCCATTCTCTTAACTCAACAAAAATTTTTGCTGCTTCATCATAAGCTTGTTTTTGAATTAATAATTTGGCTTGAGCTTGTTTTTCTAAAGTTAGATCGCCGGATTTAGTAAAGCATTCTTTTGCTTGTTGATAGAATCCTGCTTTTAAATAATATTCCCCTTGTTTATGCCATGTTTCTGAACTAGGATTTACGCGGTCGCTTCTTACTAATTCGGGAATTATTGACTGAAATAAACCTTGAAATTCTGGTTCTTGCCAGAGGGCACTAAGCTGTGATTCCCAAATATTTAATATTCTACTAGCGCGGGTAATTGCTACATAAAGTAAGTTTAATTCTAGTTGAAATGCTGGTTTTTCTTTTTCTTTTAGTAACCCACCTCGTATAACTTTACCCCAAAGTTTTTTTGTAGGCTGAAAAAATTCTACGAGAAAAACTGTATCAAATTCTAATCCTTTTATTTCTTCAATTGTAAAAACAAAACTAGAATTTAGTTCGGCTCTAATTTTTTCTTTATCTGATTCTTGTCTGACTAAAATAGCATCACCAGGATATAAAGATGTTTCTTTTAATGTTTTTATTAATGTTTGATAATCTGCTGAAATCGTCCTAGCTAATTGACCCTTACTACTGTTTGTAATAGAATAACTTCCTGTAGGTTCTGCTAAGTATCGAGAACGTAATTTTAGTAGTTGATTCGCTAAATTTACTAAGCTTCCTACACTACGAAAATTAAACTTTAAAGTTTGTCTATCTACTTTTCTGTGAGGATAAAATTTATGTTTTAGTTTTTCCCATTGAAAACCACTAGGACTAATCATCTGATAAGAGTCTCCAGCAAAAAATAAATTTCCATTGGGATTAACTAACTTAAATAATAACTCTAATTGTATTTCTGTTAAATCTTGTACCTCATCACAAACAATCAGATCGTATTTTTCACTATAATTATTTTCAATCAATCTCAACACTTTTCTGACTAAATCTATTTCATCATATAATTTTTCTTTTTGAAGTTTTTTTTGATACCATGTTGCAATTTTATAGATTTCTCTACGATGTCTTTCCTCCAGACAAGTCATACTATTTTTACTGATTTCTTCGTAAGCTTTTTCAGACAAAAGATATTCTGTTATAGATAGTTGTTTTCCTTTAATAGCACTTCTAATTTCTTCCCACACTAAAGACGTTGGATATTGTTTTTTTCGAGGATGTGCCTTGTACATTTCCGAAAAAACTTGATAGTTTACTTCATTTTGATGATGATATTCTTGATGATAAGTACTCAGAACTTCCAAACATAGTTTATGGAGATTTTTAAATTCAAAAATTGTTTGATTTATTTGATTACTTTCTGCTTTTTCTAATTCACTACCTGCAACTATTTTATAAAATTGTTCTTCTGCATTATTAACTAGCAAATGATTATAGGCTATATATAAACGTTTCCCTGAATTGTTATACTCTCTTTTTTGCA
>NZ_JAAHGK010000618.1:0-4405 GCF_010672505.1 Okeania sp. SIO2B9
GCCGTTTACCTCCAAATTCTCGATAGCTTTGATTATCATTTAATGCAGAAATAATTGACCTGGCTTTAACCACTACATAATCTGGTAAACCTCTCAAGTCTATCAAATCACCATCGAAAGAAGCTTCACCCCATTAATTAATCAATATTCTTGGAAGACTGAAAGCATTTGTCTTCTCCACGGATAAGTCTTCTTCGCTCTATCTGTAGATTTTTTTGACCATTGATGGCTTCACAAACAAGCAAACAACTAAATTAGTTAATATTTAACTCAAAGGAAGAAAATTAAAGAAGGCAAGGGTTTAAATCTCCCACTTCTTAAAGTTGCTTACATTAAATTAGAGATTTAACCACAAATTAATGCTTCTTCTTTCCTGATTAATTATTATTAATAAATAACTCAAATGTCTGGTTATAACTATACTTCAAATACTCAACTTCGTCGTAAGTATTTCAAAAACAAACAAACAGAACAATCTAGTTCTAAACTCAAAAATCAAAAGTCTCAAAGTGAAACATATTCTGTCAAAAATACTCATCAAAAATTATTATCAATGCCCTCTCGCCAAAAACCAGAAAAATGTCAAAAATCTAGACTTTACCAGGTCTGGGTACTTTTAATACTTGGCTTATTAGGATTAATAATTAACCTATTCTATTTACAAGTGTTGCGAGGTAAAGCATTACAAGAACAAGCAAAACACCAGCAAACTAAAGAATCAATTCCTTTCGTTCCCAGACGCCCAATAGTTGATAGAAATGGCAATACTTTAGCAATTGATAAAATAGCCTATACCCTCTATGCTCACCCCAAAATTTTTAATCGTTCAAAACAAGAAGTTGCTTATCAATTATCAACTATTTTAGAAGGAGCAAATTTGGAGAAAACCCTAACTTCAAATGACCTACTCCAAATGTTCAATGAAAGAGAGACAGGTATAAAAGTTGCCGACTTCATACCTCAAGAAACTACAGATAAAATTACTAATTTATTTGTTGATGGCTTAGAATTAATTCAACATCCACAACGTGTTTATCCTCAAAAAGAACTAGCTGCTGAAGTAGTAGGATATGTAGATGGAGAAAGTATAGGTCAAGCTGGGATTGAATATAGCCAACAAAATCTCTTAGAGCGCTCTGTACCAAAAATCCAATTTCGGCGCTTAATCAAAGGTGTTCTTGTTCCAGACAAACTAACTACAGGTTTTCTACAGTTAGATGACCTTTCTTTGCATCTAACTATTGACTCTCGCTTGCAACGAGTAACACGAACTATCCTAAAAGAACAATTAGAAGAGTATGAGGCCAAACGAGGTACTGTCATAGTGATGGACGCTAATGATGGTTCTATACTCTCTCTAGTATCAGAACCTTCTTATGACCCCAATCAATACTATAACTATGACGTAACACTATTCAAAAATTGGGCTGTAACAGATGTTTATGAGCCAGGTTCTACTTTTAAACCAGTAAATGTGGCCTTAGCTTTAGAAGTAGGAGCAATTGAGGGAGATAGTGTATTTTACGATACAGGTAGAATAGTCATCGGAAATTGGCCTATATTTAACTCTGATGGTAGCGGTGGGGCACGCACTGTGACTGAGATTATTCAACACTCCAGTAATGTAGGTATGGTGAAAATTGTGGAACAAATGCCCCGAGCTGTTTTCTATGATGGCCTTAAACGCTTGGGATTAGGAGATACTACTGGTACAGACCTTCCCTTTGAAGCACCGAGTATTTTAAAGGGCCGCAACCAGTTTTTAATGGTGCCAGTGGAAGCTGCTACTACTGCTTTTGGCCAGGGATTTTCTCTTACTCCTCTACAACTAGCACAGCTTAATGCAGCTTTAGCAAATGGGGGTAAGTTAGTGACGCCTCATGTGATGCGTGGTTTGTTTGATAGTAAAGGACAACCATATTGGCAGTTGTCTTTGCCAAGTCCTAGACAGGTGTTTTCTTCTAAAACTACGACAAAAGTATTGGCAATGATGGAAAGGGTGGTTGAAAGTGGTACTGGTAAAAGAGCCAAAATTCGTGGATATCGAATTGCGGGTAAAACTGGTACGGCTCAAAAAGCTTCTGAGACTGGGGGTTATTCTAAGAAGGCTAAGATTACGAGTTTTGTTGGTATTTTACCAATGGAGTCTCCCCGTTATGTGGTTTTGGCGGTTATTGATGAACCTATTAAGGGTAGTGGGGGAAAGGTGGCAGCTCCTATTGTTAAGTCGGTCATTAAGTCTTTGATTAATATTGAGCAAATTCCTCCTTCTGATATCAGGTCTGTGCAAAGTCAAAATTAAATTCGGTGTTGGTGAAAAGAGGTATGATATATTGTCCGGATAAGAGCGCAAACAAAAAACTTTCTCCTTCTATTCCTTATTTCTTTTTCTTTCTTCCCTCCTGAATCGGTCTTCCCCCTCTTGGGAGGGGCGCGCGGGTGGGTTGACTCCTAAGTAATTAAGACTGATATCATACCCTAATTTACCAACGCCTTAAATTCTTTTTGGTGGTTTCCATTTCCTCCTGATTTTTCGGTCAGAACTAAGTCCTGGTGAAGTCAGGAGATTCAAAAATAGAATCGCAAAAAGGTAGAAAAATGCTTCCATCTCCCCTACTCCCCTACTCCCCTACTCCCTTGGGTCGCACCACTGTTCCCTATTCCAAAAATTGGGAGATATAGTCTAACTAGGGTTTGCTTATGGAAGTCTTATGGGTGAGGGTAGGAGTCAGGAGACAGGAGACAGGAGACAGGAGAAACGGAAATTACAAAGGATGTGGTCGAATATTTTGTCCTTGAATTTTTCTACCCTTGTCTGCTCAAAATGCTAACTTTTTGGTCGCTCCAGCTTAAATATTGTTGCACTTTTTTTTGTTCTAAAAAGGCACTTACCTTTATCTATCAATCCTTTGAGAATTAATCAGCAAGCTATAACTATCATGCTCCGGATAATTAGTGATGAAAAAATTTTCTCCTCTTCTTCTTTCTTATTTCCCCTTCATTTCTTCTTCTTCCTTCTTTTTCCCTACTGACTCCTGAGCACTGACTTCTGACTTCTCTCTAGTTATTTATAACTATTCAACCGGACATAATATAAATGCTTAATAGTTGATTAAAGTTGAATCTTGGTAATCGCAATATTACCAGCAAAGCAAACATCTACATCCGTACCAGGAGTGCGGTCGCGTTCTGCATATTTTCCGGTATAATAAAAATCTTCTCCTTCCATTTGATAAGCTACTGGTAATGGTTGGGTTGATGGTGTGCAAAATACCATTTTTGGATCTGGTGCTTCGGGTTCTAAATAAGGAAAGTTTACATTCCAAAAAGCTCCTGGTTCAAGGGGGCGGTTGAGTAAATCTGCTAATACTATTTCTGCTAAACGAGTTACTCTTTCCCAATTCACAGGTTTTTTTCCTTGACGATATTGAGAAAGGGCGATTCCTGGAATTCTGTGAAATGCTGCTTCCCTTACTGCTGCTACTGTACCAGATATGTAGACATCTACACCCATGTTACCCCCTGAGTTAATACCTGAAAGTACCCATTTGACATTATTGTCGATGTGTGTTAGGGCAATTCTAGTACAATCTGCTGGTGTACCGGCGATCGCATACTCAACCTCAGACAGAGTTTGGATATTAATTGGTTCTTGAGTCGTAACTTGATGTCCACAGCCAGATAATTGTTCTTGAGGAGCGACAATTATACTTTTTTTAGAAGATGCTAAAGGTAAATTGACATTATTGACAGCTTCCCAAAGTGCTTTAATGCCAGGAGCATTAATTCCATCATCGTTGGTGAGAATAAAGGTCATACTTTTTAAGAATTTGAGTTTAGCTATAGCAATTCTATTTTATTTGTGTATAAAAATCTTACCGCTTTTAGGGAACAGGGAACAGATGGGAGTTTCAGTTTTTTTATCTACTTTTTGATTACCCGCAACTTATTTAGGATTGCTATAGTTGATAATTTTAACATTGCCAGTTAAAGATATTTTTGAGTTGAATTTCTTATCTTTGCTCATTGAATTCCAACACTTTGACTAATTAGCTATTTACCATTTTCTTAATTCTTCAGCCTTTAACATAGAAAAATATATATTACTGTACTATTTAATACATTTATCCGATCGTCAAAACTAATATTTATTGAGTAATACTTATTGTCTGAAAACTTGAGCTGATAAGAACTTCAGATTATTTTTTTTGTTTATTGTTCAATTATTTGTGAGATTATTAAACATCTCCAATAATAAAAAATCAAATCAATTATCCCGTTTGAAGAAGGAGACAGGAGACAGGAGACAGGAGACAGGAGGAAAATTACATGGGGATTCTAACCCCAAGTAATTTTGAACACCGTGTAGACGGTGGGGTATTAAACCCACAAAGAAAATGATAAA
>NZ_JAAHGK010000619.1:0-4394 GCF_010672505.1 Okeania sp. SIO2B9
TGCGTCCAACCTTCCGGGGGAGTAGTTGTAAAGTCTGTACCATCTCCACCTCCTTCTGTGGGACTAACAAACGGTTCTAAAGTTAATCCTTCAAAATCTTCGGTAAACAGAGTGATGGTGTTTGCAGTGTCACGAAATGCACCCTCATCAACCTGTACGAAGTAATCAGTATTTGCTGTCAGGTTGTTATTAGGGTTGATAGTAACAGTGTCTCCCTCAACTATGACTTGAGAAGAAGTAACATCAATTGTTTCGACGATAGTATCATCAGCAGCGATCGCAATTTCACCAGCCCCTACCTGCACGTCCTCATTAAACTCTATTACAAAGTTAGTATCAACCGCCACATTTGCATCTAGGATCATACCCACTTGATCGTCAGCCGTTATCAGAGAGTCGTTATACTCATCGGAGAAGCCAAACGAATGACCTACTCCATCAACTTCATCAAGTTGTACAAAGGTAAAATCAGGTGCTTCTGCGAGCACTAAATCAGCAACAGTTGCTGCTGCCACATCATCAGGAAGCCCGTTTTGTTCAAAGTCAACTATGCCAGGAATACCCGGAATAAATCCCATTTCCGGGGCAAAATGTCCAGTATTAATCGGAGACCAGTTAACGATTGATGCGATGGTTGCATCGGGAATGTTATTATCAACGTATTCAAAAATACTGTCAATTTCGGCGTTGACTGGCTGGCTATTGTTACTCGGAATTCCATGTTTATCTGCCCAAACTCCTGTTAAAATAGTAGACCAACCAGGGCCACTAGAGGTAGCCTGTTCAGAAGCTGTGCCAACAATGCCTCCGATGAAGGATTCAATAATATCAAGATTGTTAATATTAGGTGCTTCTCCCTGTAAATCCAACAAAAGATATTCCTCTAATTGAGCACCATCAATTCCAATCAATATTGCTTTAGAATCAGCCATTGTTCCTCGTTGTTTTTATATTTTTAGGACTTACGCAGTACAACGTATTTCCGTCCCTATCGACCGACAGGGAAGCAATCTCAAATCCTAGTTTTTCCTACCTCATGGGTAAGTCCTGATTTTCTGGAAAGAGTTTAAATTCTCTCAATTATTTTGGAGAGTTGAAAAAAAGATCTGATAAAAATTTTTCTCAAATATTTATCCTAAATAAATTTAGGGTAAGTTATATCATGTCCGGTAGCATCGGTCTTGTATAGCAAAGGTAAGGAAGAAGGAAGAAGGAAGAAGAAAGAGGGAAGAGGGAAGAAGGCTACCCTCGCAAGAAAAAACCATCATTTCCTGTAGATATTCACCCTTGGGTTTACACAAACGATATAAACGGACATGATATTAATGAGTAAAAATTTAGGATATATTGCCTAAATTTTTACTCATTGAATTTGAAAGGAATATTAACTAGGACTTATGCAGTACAAAGTATTTTCGTCCCTATCGACCGACAGTGAAGCCATCTCAAATCTTAGTTTTTCGTACCTCATGCGTAAGTCCTGATTAATTTTATTCCCAAAAATACTGATCCTTGAGAATTGATTGTAGAACCAGTATTTGAAAGTTATACAGACATAAAGTCACTCTCAGTTAAAGTGGTAGTATCAATACCATTGAGTACGGCGAGTGTCTCTTCATCTGAGATAATACTATTTCCAGTAAAGCTCAAGTCTGCAAACATTAGACCATCAGCTAAACCGATGAAGTCAGTTCCAACTTCAAAGTCAACAATAGTATCAGTTCCTTCACCAACAGCTAAGATAAATGTATCAGAACCTTGACCACCAGAGAAGTCATCTCCAGTGAGAACGTCGTTACCTAAACCACCTCGGAGGAGGTCATCGCCATCATCACCCCAGATGCTGTCATTACCTTCATCACCGTAAAGCTGATCATCACCACCTTTACCACCGATGCGGTCATCGCCTGTACCACCGTTGATAGTGTCATCTCCAGCTACAGAACTACCAGAAGAACGACTATTTTGATCGCCCCGGAGAATATCATCACCCCCACGACCATCAATTTGATCGTCACCCTGTAAACCAGCAATAGTATCATCGCCTTGACGACCTACTAACATATCGTCGCCATCAGTTCCCACAAGATTTAACGGCTCTTGATTTTCCAGTTCAGACTGGATAAAATTAGAAAGTCCAGCCAAATCGTCAGTATTGATTAAATCAATCTCTGCTTCAAATAGAGGACCCCAAACACTAGGAGCATCTTGAGGCAAATTCCAGAAACGGAATATTTTATCTTCTCCCTGAACTTCAGAGACAATGCGATTTAATTCCGTTTCAGTGTCTTCAGGAATAGTACCAGTGCCATCCCAAGCTAAATCTCCGCTGAAGAAATTATTCCAGTTATCGCTAATTAGAGGCATAAAACCTGGATCGGCATCAGTGCCAATGTCACTTTTACGTCCATCATAGCCAGCGTAACGTACCTCTTGGCTTTCCATAAATTCCCGAGGGCGATCGCCTGAGATAATAGGAGTTACCGCACCAGGAGTAACAGTGTAGTTACCCATCTCATCTTGAGTATAGGTAGTAAATAATCCAGGAGATTCTTCTTGATATTCTGTTAAAACTTCATGGAGTCTTTGGTAGGTAGACAGTCCCTCACTCTTAATATCAATCAGGAGTGTTAGAGGTGTACCATCTGCATAAACACCACCATTATCGAACTCTTCTTTCAAATCTTGTAGAGGATCGAGGTAGAGTTCTTCTATAGTTGGGAGAGTTGTTGGGTTTAGTACAGGATCGTGAGCAACTCGTAGATTTCCGTCATCGCCAGGATAGAGCCAAATATCTGATTCTACACTAATAAACCCATAGCTGAGGGCATCAAAGAGAGGAAAATCATGTTCATAATCATTGTGAGCATGAGTAAATGGTACTGCTTCACTTCTTGGTTCGGGGATCTCTTGAAGAAAAGCTAACTGTCCTCCTTGTACCAAATTTTCTTCTGCTATAACTCCATCCCTGAGACTGTGCGCTTGAACATCAAACAGAAATAACTCACCAGGTTCTTGATCGAACAAACTTGAAACATCTAAAATTCCAGAAGATTCCCAATCACCTATATCATCAGGGTCTCCATCAGTTTGAGGAATAGGCTCTCCTGGTACTGCTGAACGATCCATTTGAGCAACACGGATCAGTTCTCCAGTTGTTGGATCTAACTTCCAGATAGATGCTTCCTCTCCAGATGTATCTCCAAATTCTCCAATAGATCGGTCTTCATTGATGTAAATGTAACCATCATCTGCCCAATCTAAGTTATCTGGACTACGCAGTCCAAAATCAGGATGTGCAAACTGTCCATCTCCTGCATCATCTCCATCATAGAGAATTTTTAGGTCAGCAGTGATGTCTGAATCACCAAATTCTAAGTTAACACTATAAGTTATTCCCCAAACATCATCAGGAAAACGACCGCTCCGACCGGTAGAAGCTAGCACCGCTTCCGTACCATCAGCAGGGTTTGTCGCTACATCTTCAGGACGAGAAAATTGGAAAGCACCCGCTTCTTCCGCAAGTAAATCTTGTTGAGTTTGGGTAGCAAATCCCATTTCATCATAACCTAGTTCATCTTGAATACTGCCATCCCCATCTGTATCTTCTACACTTCCTGCTTCTTCTGGGCGATAATAATCAATTTCGACAAATGTTCCTGACTCACTGTTTCCTGTTCCGTTAAACCCTGCTGGATCGGGATTGCTATCTGGATCATTTTCTCCTTCAGTATCACCTAATTCTGCATCAGGAACCCAAACATAGAGACTACCATCAGCTAAACCGTTACGTTCTAGAAAACCTGCTCCTTCAGTTGTATCTTTTTCTCCTACATAAAGAAGTAGAGGAGCTGCTTCACGGTCATCTCCCACTAATATACCTACTTCGTCAGTATCTCCAGTATCTACCTGAGTTATATTTTCCCAACCAGCTCTTCCTAACCAAGGAACAGCATGAAGGGTGTTATTTTCAATATCTAATGCAAATTCAGTTCCACCAAAAGTTTCTTCTCCTGTGAAATAAATGTTATCAACGATACCCGAACCACTTGCAAACTGGTTACCTTCAACGTAGATAGAAGAACAGAAACGATTTAATCCTCCAAATTCTATGTCAGATATGTCATCTACTACTTCACCATTGCGATTGATAATAGTGTCATAAGCAAGACCTGCATCAACTACTTCTAGGGTCTCCTTATCTATATCAAAATAGCTGATCCTGGCTCCTGTGAGTTCAGTGCCATTTGCCAAAGCATAGGCATAACCAACACCGCTTCTTAACTCGTGGTTAACCAAAACTCGAACTGTATCTTCCTCAAGTTCAAAAGCTCCAATACCATCAAGAATTCCCGGAGGAGTATAATTTCCTGAAGTTCCAGGAATAGTTTCAC
>NZ_JAAHGK010000062.1:0-11799 GCF_010672505.1 Okeania sp. SIO2B9
GATGGGACCCACCCCTCGCCCCTCCCCCTCCCAGGAGGGGAATGTGGGGAGATGGGGAGATCGAGAAATATTTGGTAATGGTTGAAGATGAAACATTTTTTTATACCGAATTAAACGGATTTGATATCATGGGAAAACTTTATGATGTTTTGGAAACCTGGCGAGAAATAGTGATAGAAGGTTTGTTGCAAGGTCAAGGTTTGAAGTGCGGTCATTTTATGCTGGAGGAAGTGCCAGATGAAGTAACTCAGGCGTTGCTTGATTTTTTTAGAGGATAATTACAGGGGAGCTATGAAAATTGTACCCGACTCAAATATAATTTTGGGTAGGGTGATCGCCCTACCCTATAGTCAGTTATTAGCTAGTAGGTTGGGTTGAGGAAAGAAAACCAACACGGGCGTTATTATTATTGGGTTTCCTACGTCAACCCAACCTACAGGAATGACAAATATTCAATTCGCTTCTTTAAAAATTAGATAAATGAAGCAGTTTGACCCCACTCTCCAGTAAATACAAAAGAATTTATCGGTTTACGACTGCGGGGAGAAAGTTCCCTCTCTCGTAAAGACTCAGGCAAAATATCGGGTTCTCCTGGATAACCAATAGCTATAGCTGCTACTGGTTCATATTCTGCTGAAATTTTATATAATTCCCGTGCTTTATCAACATCAAAACCTCCCATTTGATGAACTCTCAAACCCATTTCTGTTGCTTGAAAAGTTAAGCTGGCAACTGCTAAACCTACATCGTGAAAAGCGTGTCTATTTGGTTGATTATTTCTGTCAAAAGAAAGTTTCGCAACGGATAACATTAATACAGGAGCAAGACCTGCCCAAGGTTGATTTCCTTCTACAATACAACTAAAAAGACGGTCGTATTCAGTGGGGTTTTCTTTAGTAGCAATTATGAAACTCCAAGGTTGTTCATTGAAACAAGAAGGAGACCATCTTGCTGCTTCTAGAAGTGAAAGTAATACTTCTGAGGAAACCATTTTGTCAGCAAAAGCTAAAGAACTCCAACGTTGTTTTAATAACTCATTAATTGGATATTGATTTTTTGCAGGTTTTTCCATTTTTTGAATTTTTAATAACTACTTGAGGTATCTCAATAATATCAAAATTTGTTGCTGCTTATATCATCTTTAGTTGAATATTACATTTTAGAGGGAGGAAGGAAGAGAGCAGAAGTAAAGTAGTGGCATGACCACCTAAAATGTTACAAAAGTAGGGGCGGGTTCCAGGTTAAATTAATGGGGGTGACAAATGATTAGATAAACCAGCCCCCGCACCAATAATAACTGAGCAAATTAACTGTTTCGGTCTAGTATTAGGGTCGGGTTCCACGTTAAATTAATGGGGGTGACAAATGATTTAGATAAACCAGCCCCCGCACCAATAATAACTGAGCAAATTAACTGTTTCGGTCTAGTATTAGGGTCTGGTTCCGCGTTAAATTAATGGGGTGACAAATGATGAGATAAACTTGCCCCCGTACCAATAATAACTGAGCAAATTAACTGTTTCGGTCTAGTATTAGGGTCTGGTTCCGCGTTAAATTAATGGGGTGACAAATGATGAGATAAACTCGCCCCCGCACCAATAATAACTGAGCAAATTAACTGTTTCGGTCTAGTAGTAAGATTTAAAGGTAGTAGCTCGTCTAAACTAAAATTGTGAGTAAAACCCAACGCTAAAATCCCCCCCAACCCCCCTTTCCAAGGGGGGAGAGGTCTATATTTTCTAAAATTTAACCACATTTTCAAGCTAGGCGAGCTAGTAGAATGAGGTAAAATTTGGTTTTAATTTTCAGGGAAAAGCTAATCTTTATATTACTAAAGAATAAAAGAATGAACGGACAGTTAGAAAAATATATTGTTTTAATTAACAGTGCTAGTGATAAATCTCTCAAAGCAGATATTATTGGTACTAGATTTGCTTTTTATCAAGAAGAAAATTACACTTATTTGCTGACTTGCGCTCATGTTGTTGAGGATGTGGGTGGTGAGGAAAATGTATTGGTAAATAATATTTCCGCAGAAGTTGTGGCAATAGGAGATACTCAGGGTTTTGATTTGGCAGTTTTGCGAGTCAAAGAACTTTTGTCTGTTCTTCCTTTAGGATTAATGATTTTACTTGGAGAGCTAGAAATAAGTTTAAAAATTTCAATTCCTGGTTATTTTCTTTGGTTTGCGACAAAAACTCGATATGGTTGACTTTTGAGAGAAAAGTTTAAAGCTGTGCTGAAGTTGAGAGATATCTGGTGATGATTTGGAGTACCGTCAGTTATGGGAATAATTTCAGCATTGATATATTCGTGTCGTTGTTGTGAGTTAATTTCAAAGTTTAAATATTCTGTGGGGGTATAGTTTTTTTGTTGTTGAATTTGCATAGTTTTCAGTTTTTAGCGATCGCTTGAATCATTTTATTGATAGTTCTGCATAGTAATGTTAGATAGGAACAACCAATGCTTACAGCGGTTTTCATTTCGGTAGACCACAGTAGGGGCGAATGGCCATTTGCTAGCGCAAAGCTGCCCCTAACGCCCTTACAAGATTTTGGTAGTGATGTGAGGTCATCAATCTGAAAAGTGCTGTAAAGTACGGACATCCTGTCCACGAGTACGGGAGCAAGATGCTCCCACTGTCGTGCTTCCTAACAAAAATAATTACAATGCAGCACTATTCCTATTTTTTATTGTTTAAGATTTTCAGAACTTAGGCAAAACCAATATATCTAGGGCGAACGGCCGTTTGCTTGCACATACTTCGTAACGTCCCTACTTTATTCACACTCCCATTTTTCGGCGAATAAAACTCTCTACAGATTCCATTTTCATCTCAAATATTCTCTCTAAATTCTCAATTTCTTCTGGAGTGCAGAAAAATTCATTTGCCAATAATACTCTTAAAGTACCTAGACTTTTTTGTAACTCAGAATTAAACAATCCCACAGTATTTCGTAATCCATCAAATACAAATAAAGGCGGATTAATAACTATCGGTTCCCGGTTAAAAATTCTACTAAATATTTGAGAAATTTCTCCTCTAGAAATAATTTCTGGTCCGCCCACAGGCAAAATTTGATTACAAGCAGCTTCGACAAAAACAGAATCCACAGCAATTTTTGCCAAATCATCTGTACTAACTATTGAAGTGCGATTTTTGTCATCTCCAATAAGTAGATAAATTCCTGTATCTTTAAATCTTTCTGCCAGTGGTAATAAATTAGAAGCAAAACCAGAAGGTTGCAAAATGGTATAATTCAAACCACTCGCTTTGAGATATTTTTCTACCTCTCTTTTTGCTTTAAAAGTAGGTGAATCTTCATATCCTCTTTCTGCTCCTAAGACGGAGATAAATACAAAATGTTTAACACCAACTTTCACCGCAGAATCTATTAGTTCAATATTAGCTCGGTAGTCAATTGCTTGAACATCATTCGCCCCACCATGGGCACTAATAATATATTCAATTCCTTGACAAGCTTTTTCAATATCCTTGTCTATTTTTAAGTCGCCTATGAATATTTCAGCTCCACGATTTTCTAATTCAGAATAAGAATAATTTAGTCTAGCAAAAGCACGGACTAATATTTCTCTTTCTCTCAAGATTCTGATAATTCTCCGCCCTAAGTCTCCGGTTGCTCCTGTTACTAAAAACATAATTATTTTTTGTTAGTTATTAATAGTTCAATTGAAAAATTTACCAAATAAAAACTGTCATTTCAGTTATCAGCGCGGACACTAAATCGAGTGAGGGCGTTAGCGGAGCTTGACGTTAGTCAATGCCATTCGCCCCTACAAATGGTGGTTTAAAAGTCAATTTGCGTAAGTCCTGAACTTTTGACTTTTGACTTTTTTAAATTCTTACTTTTAACTTTTAACTTTTGACTTTTTTTAAATTCTTACTTTTGACTTTTGACTTTTGACTTTTGACTTTATTTTGACTTTTGACTTTTGACTTTTCTTCTTTCAAAATTCCACAATAACTGGTGTATGGTCGCTAGGTTTTGGTAATTGTCTTGGAGACTTGTCAATTATACAACTTGTGGCTTTTTGAGAAAGGGGCAAACTCAGATAATGATGGTCAATACGCCAACCACGGTTACGGCGAAAACCTGCTGCTCTATAGTCCCACCAACTGTAGTGACCTCCTTCCCTGGTAAACTGGCGAAAAGCATCTACTAATCCTAATTTGAGAATTTCCTGTAAAGCTTGGCGTTCCGCATCGGATAATCCCACAGAATTTTTACAACCTTCTGGATCGTGAATATCTCGGTCTTCTGGGACAATATTAAAATCTCCACAAATACACAAGTTGGGTGATTTGTCAATAACAATTTTGATATATTCTTGCAAAAGTTTCAACCAATGAAGTTTATAATCATATTTTTCACTGCCAACACTAGCACCATTAGGAACATAAAGATTCAGAATACAAACATCATTTACTACCCCAGTAATTAACCGTTTTTGTATGTCAAAATCTCCCACTTTATCCTCACCTAAAATAGGTGCAAACCCACTACTAACATCTTGCATTGGGGAAAGACTAAAAATTGCGACACCATTATAAGATTTTTGACCAGAAATATAAGTATGATAGCCTAATTCTTCAAAGGGCGATCGCGGAAAATCTTGGTCAATAACTTTGGTTTCTTGTAAGCAGAGAACATCCACAGGATTTGTTTGTAACCATTCTATAACTTGTTGTTGACGAGTACGAATTGAATTGACGTTCCAAGTAACTATTTTCATAAGAAGGGAATAGGGAATAGGGAATAGGGAATAGGGAATAGGGAATAGGGAAGAAGGAAGTTATACCATTTCTCAAAAATTTTTCTACGTTTTATTAAGTAGGAGACCAACCCCTAACCCCTCCCAGGAGGGGAAGTAGGGACGTTGCATGCAACGTCCCTACAGGGAGAAGTAAACATAATAATAATTAATTATAACTAGCTAATAATTATCAAAAAGGTGATTCTGTCTGTCTTAATTATTTAACAATTGAAGTGCTGCTTAAGTATAGCATTACTTTTGGTAATTGGTATTAGAAACATTAAGGGATGCCATTCTTTTTCATAATTATTATATAGCAATCAGGTCATATCATGTCTGGATAATTAGTTATAAAAAAAACTTTCTCCTTTTCCTCCTCTTTATTCTTTCTTCTTCTTTCTTCCCTCCTGACTCCTGACTCCTGACTCCTGACTCCTGATTTCTAAATAAATCGCCCAAATTGCCATTGCTCTGAGATAATGACTAGCTCGAAAAGTTCCATCAGCAGTAATAGCTTCTGGGGTACGAAATTGTAAACCATTTTCATAAATTTGCCGCACCACCGCTTCAGTTATTTCCAAAGCTTTATCCTTCATTCCCATTTGCACCATAAAAGCAGCTAAACCAAAATTAATTCCAGTCCAAACTTCTAATGGATGGGTAGCATCAGGATTTTCTGGAGAACCATCAGGTAATACTCCATTCACTGCTCCAAATTTGCCATTATGAAACTTTTTAAAACAAGAATTATAGACAGTATTCAAGGCAGATAAAGCACATTCATTAGGTACAATATCCGGCAATTTTAGTAATCTAGCATAAAATTGACCGCATAATTGGTCTGCCATTACCACTTCCGAATTACTATCACTATCCAAACGATAAAATTCCCCATTCCATAACTTTTCTTGATAAACAACTAATCCTTTTTCTAACCAACTTTGATAAACAGAAATTTGATTATTAATAGCATCCACAGAATTTTTATCGACCTCAGACTGAAAACCTTGAGGTGGATAATAAGGAATTTCCCTCGGATGCTCAATTAAAACTTTCCCAATAGCGATCGCTGCCTCCAATGCAGCTAACCATAACCCACCACAATAAGCACTCACCCCCCGCAACTGCCAATCATCAAAGGTTTGGTCTGGCGCTCCCTCATTTTCAGGAATACCATCACCATCCTTGTCAAAAGCCTTAAGATATGCTAGTGTCTCCACCACAGCAGACCAACATTCCCAGAGAAACTCGTAATCATCTGCACCAGTCAACAGAAAATCCCGATAAACCTGCAACACAAAATCACTAGACAAATCCTTCCATTGATTGCAGTCCTGATAACTGGTATAATTAGTCTTTTCCCAAGGATGCTCATTGGGTGCACCCAAATCGTGGGGAGTTGCTCCAGCCTTTTTTCTAACTGCCGATGCTTGATTGTAACCAATAATTCTCGGTGTATCATCCGCAGTTGAAATCGCCCGTGCAAAAGCGAGCAACACCGACTTTTCCAAATCCGGCCACAACATCAACAGAGCAAAAGAACCATATAATCTCACATCCAAACTCTCATACCAACGATAATCCAAACATTCCAGGACAGCAAACTGACCTTTAGGATCGCGATCATCCGCAGCACTCCAGAGAGTCCCCCCACTGGTGAGGTCGTAAAGTTCGTTAAACAAAGCCATCTTAAACCAACCAGGCAAATCTTCCCGTTGCAAAATCGGGTTTTGCCAAGTCTCAATATTCTCGCGCCAAATCTGATAGTGTTTCATCGCAGTGCGAATTATTGACCAGGCGTTTTTCCCATTGCGACCATAAAAATCTGTATAACGGCGATAATATGAAACTCCAGCGCTAAATTCAGTCAAGGGCAAATCCCAAGCTAAGAAAAAAGGAATTTTCCGAGTTTTCCCCGGTCTGAGAGTAAAACGAACAGACATAGCTACCCCAATTTGTTCTTCCTCTGTTGCGGGTAGTTCATTGTACTCATCTATGAGTGTGCCATCCATGGCAAAGTAGCGCCAGACTTCTTCCCCATTGCTCGCAGGATTCCAGCGTGTATGATAGTTAACTTCCACAGCAGCATTAGTAAAAGTTCCGATCGCCATTTGACCTTCCCCTTCTGCGGGGTCATCAGCAATGCTCAACTTAGTCATTATGCAACCGATACGATGGAAGTCTTCCACTAATAGATTAAAGTTGTCCGTACTTTCTCCCCACCGTGGTTTGTATTCATAAACTGGACTACCATCATCTCTAACTTGCACTTGTGGTATTTTCACAGAATTGGTAAACCAACCAATGGTATTTTGCCAAGTGAACATAATACTCAGAGTGATGGGTTCATCGGTGGGGTTGTGAGCGACCCATTCAAAGATGGCAACAGGGTAAGTGGTTTCTTGATAATTACCTGCCCAAATTGGGGAAAATTGTTCGCAGCTTAATTGTGCGGTAAATACATTTTCATAGACAAACCAACTGCGGGGATAAAGAGCATGATAAGTACCAGTATGTAATCCTGCTTTTTGTTTCGGATACCACTGCCAAGTTGAGAGACTGCCATCAGATGGTGGTTCGGTACATAGAGCATAAGCTTGTTTGTGGCCTTTTGTTTCTTCAAATATGCTAAATTGACAGGCAGGTAAATTTTGATAAATGTGTTCGCCGCCGTCGAGATGCCAGAGATTAAAATCCCCTCGTGGAGAGCGACCAATTGCACCTGCACCGAAACCACCGAGAGGCATTCCGTGCCAAGGACCGTCATCGAGGTTACTGCTATAGCGCACTGTGTAAGGGTTGTTCCAATCAAGACCAATGGGACGATTCCAGGTATAGGGGGGAATATTTGGAGTGAAACTTTGTTGATTCATAGGTTCTGAAGGTTGTAGGTTGTATATAAGAAAAGTTTATTTAAATAGCACTCAGCACTCAGCATTAGGACTTTTTTTACGTTTAGCAGGAGGTAAGCAACCCCTCCTAAACTAGCTATGCTTTATAAACATCTTTCTTAACATAAAACGTAGACATTATAGACAAGTTATGTGTAGGTCTTGGAGCATCTTTTTTAGGAGAAAAATATATTGAAAAATACATTGTTTTTGAGAACTGTAGACAAGATTTTTGCCCCCCACACTCCCCACACTCCCCACACTCCGCACACTCCGCACACTTCCCACCCTATCCACAAGGTTTTCAGGAGTTACTTATAACGGATAGCTAAACTAGGAGACGCTATAGTTGCCGGGGTTAACCCAAGTTAAAAAAGCTGAAGCGCTGTTTGCAGAGCATTCCGGCACGGAAAATGCTGATAGCTGATAGCTAGTTAACACCTATTATCTAAGAATTGAGCGATCGCTTCTGAAACTTCTTTACTTTTAACATCAAGTGTCATAACGTGGCCAGATTCATCAAACCAAATGGCTTCAAAACTCCCCTTAACTTGTTCTTCAATCAATTTTACGACTATAGAATTAACTAAAGGATCGTTATGGGAATGAACTACTAAAGTAGGGCAAGTAATCTTAGCAAGATATTGGCGAGAATGTAAAGCTATTCTCTGAAGTACCAGAGCTGCTTTAGAGTTTTCAAACAAATAATTAGGATTATAAAAGTTGTCAGTATTTTTAGGTATTGAGATATTTACCCAACTGAGTAAACCCATTAAAATTTCAGCTCTAAGTGGTAATTGAATTGCTGGTGCTGTCACAGTGCAAGCATCCACTAAACCTTCGCTTGCCATTGTCAAAGCGATCGCTCCACCCATAGAATGTCCGAAAATTCCGACAAAATCATAGTGTTTTCTAGCTTGAATAATTTCTTGACGTACTGCCTCAAACATTATGTCTTTAGTAATCTTAGAAAACTCTCTTCTTTGTTCTATAAAAAGAGAGTAACCATGACCGGGAAAAAGAGGTGCTACGACATCAATTCCAAGTTTTAAACACGCTCTTCCTATAGGACGAACTTCATAAGGAGTCGCAGTAAAACCATGTAAACAAATTACTACTGCATTTGCTTTATTTTGTTCATTTTTATAATGCCAAGGTCAACCGTCTGACCATAATTTGTTTTTATATTCTAATGGTATAGCTTCAAAACCAGAAAAATAAGGCGGGTCAATTAATAGCATTTGTCTTTACCTTTTGTTGAATATTTTATGGTTTAATCTGCGATCGCCAAAAAGTAAGATTTTTCCTTCTCTCCTTCTTGCTTCTTCCTTCTGCTATAAATAACTAATAGACATCTCCAGAAAAGATGGAGTAGGGAGTAGGGAGAAATAATTGATAATTTCTGTACGATAATTGATTTTGTTTTTTATTACTAGAGATGTCTAATGAATAAATTCTTGGCTAATACTAGAATACTGATTTATTGCCCGCTCAAAGAATTCATGTAGAGTTGCTATGTAGCTATCGCTATCTACTTGAGCAAGATTGTCATGTGCCGCATTTGGTATTAAGAGTAATTTTTTCGGTTCTGCTGCTGCTGCAAATAATCTTTGACTCATATCTACAGGTACGATTTCATCTTTTGTTCCATGAATAAATAAAACGGGCATTTCCAATAATTTTACTTTGTCAATGAAGTCAAATTTTTGGGTGACCAGTAAGTTGAGGGGAAATATTTGGATTCGACGTCTGTATTTAGCCATGTCTTTAATGGAAGTAAAACAACCTTCAGCAATTAATCCTGCTGCTTGTGGTTGTTGAAGGCAAAGATTAGCAGCGACCGCTCCTCCAAGAGAATATCCATAAATAAAAATTTCTTCTGGTGAAAAATTTTTTTCTTGAGTTAAATAATTCCAAGCTACCAATGCATCTTCATAAACAGTAGCTTCTGTGGGAAACCGTCCTTTACTGTTACCGTACCCCCGATAGTCAATCATAAATACCGAAAATCCCAACTGATATAGTTTAGCAACCCGCTCGAGATTGTAACTATTTTTCCGAGCTGCCATGTTACCTTTAGCACCATGTAGAAAGAGAATAACTCTAGAATTGCTATTAGTTTGAGGAATCCACCAACCAGATATTTTTTCTGTCTGTTTGTGAGAATTTGGAATTGACAACCAAACTTCTTGATATGGAAGATTAACAGTAGCAGGAGTTGCTAATACCGATGGTGCCGGTTCAAATATCAATCGGTTTTGCAGCAATCTTAGCAACATAAAAGCACCAGTGTAAATAGTTGCTAAACTTATTAATAGAAATTTCAAGAAAGTTTCAAAAGATGATGTTTCTGTGTCTTCCATAAATCAAGATCCCCATTGAATATGTTAGGTTTTATAGTCTAATAGTAGACAATACAATATTTAGGTAAAAATTTTATCATAAATTATCAGATAAAATTTTATTTTAACAAATCTTTATATTTATTTTAAGGTAGTTGAGTTGAATCAAACAAATAGTAATATAAGTAAAGGCTATTTTCTGTTTGATAGGAAGAAGCAATACTATCTCAACAGCCATAGCCCAATTTGATGAAGATGGAAAAGGAAAAAAAAGTGGGTATAAAAATTATTGAAAGCTTTGAAAGTAGTTTCACGTTAGAACAAAATGCTCAACAAATGTTATTCAAATTATTAACAAGTGAAAATTTTATTCAACAAATTACTTCACAATTACCATATGAAAAATTAGAATTTACTGAATTAATATTTCAACCAATTCCCTATAGTAAAGAAACACCTAAAGGAATGGCAAAAGAATTTGAGCAGTATCACGAATCCAGTGACTATATTATCATTAACGTTCCGCCCAACTTCATGTTTAAAGCTAAAATATTTCAACCAAGCCATCTCTGCGCCATCTATAAAATCACCAGAGATTAATCAACTTTTATCAATTCCGAATTAATTAACATTACCCTTGAACAGGAAAATCTCAAATAATGACTAATACCGAAATTCAAATACCAGAACTGTCAGAATTAGAATATTTACCTTATATTGATTCTCAAGGAAAATTACCAATTTCTTTACAAGGAAAAATTGGTGTTTATGGAATTTTTGATCGGGATAAAAAATTACTATTTGTAGGTTATTCTCGTGATATATATCAGAGTATTAAACAACACTTAGTCCGTCAACCTCATAGTTGCTATTGGCTAAAAGTACAAACTATTGAACGTCCGAATCGTACTATATTAGAAGGTATAAAAACTGCTTGGATTAATGAAAATGGGTCTTTACCTATAGGTAATGATGGCGCAGAAGCAAAGTGGAATCAGCCAATAGATGCTAAACAAGAAATGACAGAAGCAGAAGCAACACAATATCACGACCCATTAACTGATGAAGTTGCTAAAGAAAAACTCTTAAAAAATATATCTAGGCGAGTTGAAGCTAATATTTTAGAAATATTAAAAACTAGAGGTTTAGAAGAAAATATTCGCTTTAATCCCAAGCTAAAAACCAGCGGTTTATTAGATTTGAAATAATTGATACTATTGGGATAAATATTTGCTGCAAAGTAAGCATTCAGCAGGAAATGCTAAATGCTTACGAAAAATCTATATTGCTTCATAAGTAAAAATCTTTAATTTCAAGACCATAATGATTAAAACTATTTATTTCTTCTTCCTTGAAAAATGAAATGGATGGACGAATAAAAATTTCCCCAGATGATTATCAGAGCTGGTACAATATGGGAGTAAATTTTAGTAAATTGGGGAAGCATAAACAGGCTATTACTGCTTTCGATCAGGCAATAAAAATTAAACCAGATTACTATGAAGCCTGGAATAATCGAGGTAATTCCTTGAAATTAATAGGTAGATTCCAGTCAGCTTTAAATAACTTTAATCGTGCAATAGAGATTCAACCAAATTCTCATTTAGTTTGGTATAATCGAGGTAATTTACTCAATAATTTAGAACAATATCGAGAAGCGATAACTTCTTTTGAGAGAGCAATAAAAATCAAACCAGATCTATATCAAGCTTGGTACAATGTTGGAAATACTTGGAGTAGTTTAGGACATTATCGAGAAGCAATTGAAAATTACAAACAAGCAATAAAGT
>NZ_JAAHGK010000620.1:0-4392 GCF_010672505.1 Okeania sp. SIO2B9
GAGCGAATCCCCATGTAATTTTCCTCCTGTCTCCTGTCTCCTGT
Source organism: Okeania sp. SIO2B9 (assembly GCF_010672505.1). Lineage (NCBI taxonomy): Bacteria > Bacillati > Cyanobacteriota > Cyanophyceae > Oscillatoriales > Microcoleaceae > Okeania > Okeania sp. SIO2B9. The sequence continues at coordinate 45 of NZ_JAAHGK010000620.1, forward strand.
CTCCTGTCTCCTTCTTCAATGCTCTGGTTCAAAAGCGATCGCTCTGTTTGGCGATTATTAATGTTCTATTGGACAATAGTTATCATTTTCTTTGTGGGTTTAATACCCCACCGTCAACGGGGGTGTTCACGCATTACTTGGGGGAGCGAATCCCCATGTAATTTTCCTCCTGTCTCCTGTCTCCTGTCTCCTGTCTCCTTCTTCAATGCTCTGGTTCAAAAGCGATCGCTCTGTTTGGCGATTATTAATGTTCTATTGGACAATAGTTATTGCTCTAGACCCTACATACATCCTGGAGGGACTGTGTGCGGAAATAGTTCCGCACTTTAAAAGCGCCGTAGGAAACCTCGCCAATTAGCACTCAATTTTAACTTTTAACTTCCGGGTAGCGGCACTACTCCCTACTGCCTAATCTCCTAGTATACTTGACTGTAGCTTGGCGAAAACTGAAGCATAGTCATCATTTCTTTCTGGTAAAGCATTCTCAACAGAAAGTGCTTTAGGCCAACGGTATTGATAGTATCCCATCGTCCTTAATTCTGCTGCTAGACGCTCAAAACACTTTCTCGCCTGTTCATCTCGACCAGCAACTTCGCGGTCGTAAACTAAAGATGTCATCACATACATTTCTCTACTGTTAACACCATCTAAAACAATCATTGGCTCAAACCCGTAATCATTAAAAAAGTGTTCAATCACAGGAACAATAGTAAGTGCATCGGTACCAGAAGCAGGTGCTGTCACAGCTAGCCAGATAAAACCACATCGGTCTCGGTCTAGATCCATAATTTCTGGAATTGAATTGCGTTTACGCCAATAACTAATAGGAATACTGCCCTGGACAGGAATTCCAGCAAAAGTCAAGAGACGACCTTTGAGTAGTTTATGAGTCAATTCAGGAATTTCTAGATTCCTATTCCAACGCAATTTTTTGATTTGAGATTGATCTACAGTGAACGTTTTCAATCTACTTACTTTGTTATTGAGGACTTCGTGAATATCCGCTTTCATTGCTTCAGCGTGCCTTAAAGTAGGAGAATAGATAGCAAACACTCCGTTATAAACTCCTGACCAGCCAGGAATTTGTTGTTGGCGCAAGAGTTTCAGCATCAGATTGCGATCTAGAGTTCTTTGTGCATCAGTCTCTTGCCAAGGAAACTGACTGACTTCTGCCAGAATTCGGTAGCCATGCAACAGTATCCAGTTACTTTCAATTAATCCAGTTTGCTTTAAATTGTGCAATTGGTCAGTTAGCTCACCTAACTGCTCTTCTTCATCAATGGAAAAATAAAATATTTGTAGGTATGCGGGAGCTAACGATAATTCCAACGTCATTTCGGTGACAATTCCTAAATTTGATTGCCGAAATAAACCCTTCAAGTCTGGTCCGAGACCATAACGAGATATTCCTGCTGTTGAAGCGTTGGGCAAAGCATCAAATCCAGTTTTGAGTAATTCACCAGAGGGTAAAATCGCCTCAAGGGAAATTACATGATTCCAGCGAATCACATTCAGACCGTTGGCATAACCTGCATCTATAGCATTGCCAATAATGCTGGAATAAGGTGAACTTCCTGTGAGAGAAAAGAACAAGTGGGGATAATTTGACCGCAAATATTCAAATAACTGCTGCTGAGTTACTCCAGGACCAAGAGTGACGGTGGCATTTTTACCATCTACCTTAATCTGATTCAGTCTACTCAAATTCATAACCACACTCAGGTTTTCATCAGGAACTTGAGAACCATATCCCCAGTTATATCCCTGACTGACTGGGTGAATATGAACTCCAAATAGTTGAGCAGCTTTAAGGCACGCTTGAACCTCTTGTGGTGAACCTGGTTGAATCACGAAACGCACTTGTTGTGAAGTTTCAAAAGTTGCTGTCTCTACTGCGGCAATTACATTCTCATTGGTAATTACATATTGATGACCAAGTATTTTTTGACAAAATTCTAGGTAGTGCCATTTTAATTTCAAACTGGGGTTAGATTGTAAAACCGATACCATTGTTGTTCTCCTTATTGCTGAATAGATAAATTAAATTAGTGTTGGCTGAATCAAAAGATGATTGAGAGAGAATTTTTTACCTGAGTTTTGCTACTCTCAATCATTCCTAAAGTCAATCTAGAACTTGATGTTTCACTAGCTATTAGCTTTTAGCATTTCCGTACCGGAATGCTCCGCAAACAGCTATCAGCTTTTATAGCTCTGGGTTTAAATCCCCGGTATAAACCGGAAGGTGCGCGGAGGGGTTTAAATCCCCTTCTAAATGTTTACTGCTGACTGCTGAATGCTGAACGCTTTTTTAATGGGAATTAATTTTTTTCTTGCTCACAAGTAAACTTAGACCTAAAATTCCTAATCCTGCCAATGATGCAGGTTCTGGTACTGATTCATAGCTAACGTTGTCTCCTCCTGTAACCCTGGTATCAACAGCTCCTGTTTCCAGGTTGGGACCCCATATAGACCAAGCTCCAGGTTCGCCAGGCTTGATCGCTTCATCTCCACCATCAATCAGAAGTACATAATCACCACTTTCTTGAGATTGGCCATTGTACTCTATTCCTAAAAATTCTCCATTGGCAAAAACAGCGTTTGCCTTATCTGCATTTGTGTGGGAGAAAGAAAATGTGTCTAATGTGTTTAAAGTAAGTTCTACGTCAAACTCAGTTAGGGCAAACTTCTCCAAAGCGTTCAATTTATCTGGTTCTGCCTCGAAACTGACAGAACCAGAACCGAGAATATCTTCAGCATCATCTATCAGAGGGAAATTGAAGTTGAAAGAGGCAGCATGAGCGGGAATTTCTGAAACTACGGTAAACAAAGCTGCACTAGCAATTGCGACGGTGAATTTTGTGAAGATGTTGTTAGTCATTGTTTTACTTTTTCCTATGATTTGTTGATTTAATTTGTCTGATGAGTTTGAAAAAAAGACAAAATGAGTCTTTTGAGCAAAAATAGCTGTGAGTAACTAGATGAGCGATCGCTAATTTTGCCTAAACTTGCGTTCTCCTAGAGCTACTAACTAGCTCTGGAATAAAAGCTATCAATTTTGGTTGAAATCCCCTTGAGATTGCATTTTTCTCGGTTTCAGTATAAATCTCAACTTAATACTGAACGCTTAACAATTCGACCAGGAACTCCGACAACTGTGCAATTAACAGAAACATTCCGTAGAATAACTGCATTAGCACCAATAGAAACATTGTTGTCGATTTTGATATTGCCTAAAACCTTAGCTCCAGCTCCGACAATCACATTGTTTCCCAGAGTAGGGTGGCGCTTTCCAGTCTCTTTACCAGTTCCACCAAGAGTCACGCCTTGGTATAGCAGAACATATTCTCCCACTTTCGCTGTTTCGCCAATTACTACACCCATGCCGTGGTCAATGAATGCACCCTTACCAATTTGAGCAGCAGGGTGAATTTCAATCCCAGTCAAGAAGCGAGCAAAGTACGAAATGAAGCGAGGAATTAAGGGAGTTTTTAAACCATGGAGATAGTGAGCTATCCGATAACACAGCAAGGCATGAAACCCTGGGTAACACAACAAAACTTCAAACCAGTTTTTAGCTGCTGGATCACGTTGAAAAATAATCTGGAAGTCAGCTGATATCGTTCTCAGAAAATTAAGCAGTTTTATCTGACTTGCCAAGAAGAAATATCTATGAGATTCTGAAGCTACCAAATGCTTGTTAATCCTGGTTTCAGCAGGGATTAGTTCCCCAGTTAAGGACATTTTACTGTCTCCTTTTTACTGTTGTTTTTCTGTTCTGCGAGTTTATATTTCTCACATAGAAAAGGTTATGCAAAAATTTGTCAGTATCTACTGTTGTAATATTAAACCAGCTTTTCTTCGGTATAGTTAGTCAGGAGTCGGGAGGGAAGGAAGAGTAGAAAAAAGTTTTTTATGGCGCTATTATCCGGACATGATATAATAGGCGTTACATAGAGTGCCCATTGGAATTAGTGTGAAGAGTGTGGAGGGCGTTACATAGAGTGCCCATTGGAATTATAGTTTGAAAAAAAGAGGAAGTAAAAGATGTTACCTTTTGTGCAAAGATTCATCCCGCCCCTCAGCAACGCCATATAATACAGTTTTTTTTAGCATAGAGTATATTTACTGATTGAAATTTATAAATTTTTTATAGCAATGAGCGCTGGTATATTTACAAATTGCAGGAGGGGCAAAATAGCTAAAAGTCTTATATTATCGGCAATTTATCATTTTCTTTGTGGGTTTAATACCCCACCGTCAACGGGGGTGTTCAAAATTACTTGGGGGAGCGAATCCCCATGTAATTTTCCTCCTGTCTCCTGTCTCCTGTCTCCTGTCTCCTTCTTCA
>NZ_JAAHGK010000621.1:0-4388 GCF_010672505.1 Okeania sp. SIO2B9
TCAATTTATAATTATCAAAAAGCCATAGAAATTAATCCAAAATCTTGTTGGCACTATGCAGCATTAGGAAATGTTTATCTTCAACTAGAGAATTTATCAGAAGCTATACCATGTTTAATTCAAGCTCTAAAAATTAGACCAGACTATTACGATGTTCATAAAAAAATAGAATTTATTCTCAAAAAACAAGAACGCCACAAAGAAGCTCACCTCTGGAAAACTAACCAAAAATTACCGCATAATTGGCTAAGAAAGTTTTTAAACTTAACAGAAGATTGGGAAATTACTTCTGAGTCTGCACAAAAAAATATTACTCGGATAAACATCTATTCAAGTACTCAATTTAATCTGTTATCATCTCAAACAATAGAGCAAAAAAAACATCATTATTTCCTAGATAAAAAATCCTACTCAGCGGAAGCTTTTGTAGTAGTAATTCCCGAAGGTAGAGGTAGTATTGATTTAGCAACAAGTGCAGTTATTACTTCAGACAATAAGTTGGTAAGAGATGTTTCTACAGGTTGTTCTGAAGTGATTATATCTTCTGAGGAATTACCTCCGATTAATTATATAGATGGTACAGTGGCATTTTTATCAGCAAAGTGGGGAGGATTCATGTATTTCCACTGGATGTTTGATGTAGTTACACGGATAGATTTGCTGCGTCGAACTAACCTAATAATAGATAAATTTGTCTTTACCAGATGTGATAAAAAGTTTCAAATAGAAACCATTGCTGCTCTGGGAATTAAACAATCTCAAATCATAGAAAGCCGATTTTTTCCTCATATAAAAGCTCAGAAATTAGTTGTACCTTCTTCCTATAAATCTCAGAAAGGAAATCTGAGAGTCAGCAAATGGGGTTGTGAGTTTTTGCGAAGTTTATTTATCAAATCACAAACTATCATAAAATCATCTAGTAAGCCAGAACGAATATATATAAGTCGAAAGTTTGCATCATGGCGACGAGTTCTTAATGAAGAAGAAGTAGTTAATTTGTTAGAAAAATTTGGTTTTATTAGTCTTTCCCTAGAATCAATGTCTATTGCAGAACAAGCATTATATATGGTAGCTGCAAAAGTGATAGTAGCACCTCATGGAGGTGGACTGACAAACCTCGTATTTTGTAGTCCAGGAACAAAAGTGATTGAGATTTTTTCTCCAAAGTATATTACTAATTTTTACTGGGAAATTAGCAATTTATGTAGGTTGTCACACTATTACTTAATAGGTGAAAATTTTGAAGATGATAATTCAGGTAAAATTCCTTGGAAACCAGATATTATTGTAAATTTGACAAGGTTAAAAAAAATGATGAAGTTTGCAGAAGTTGAATTAATTTAGGCAATATTGGCAATTTCAAAGGTAAGCATTTCCTACGGAATACTTCGCAAACAGTTTACACTACCACTTATAAAACTCAGTGGAGACCAGATATTATTGTTAATATTAAACGGGTATTAAAAATTCTAGAGTTAGCATAAATTTAGAAAGTATCTATAAATAAAATGAATACAAAAAAAATTGCACTGGGTTTATATCAACAGGCAGAATTATATCTAGAACGAGGAGAATTAGAAACATCACACCATTTATGTAACCAAGTAATAGAGATACAATCAAATTTTTCTCCTGTCTATAATACTCTGGGAAAAGTTTTACAAGCAATGGAAAAATTAGACCTAGCAAAACAAAATTATCAACAAGCAATCACCATAAATTCTAACTTAGTAGAAGCTCATATTAATTTAGGTAATTTATTTACCCAACAACAACAATGGCAAGCTGCAATTGAGAGTTACGAGCGAGCAATTCAGTTAAACCCAAACCAAGCAGAAATTCATCATAAATTAGGAGAAGCATTCCTAGAATTAGAAAAATGGGATGAAGCTGTCATTGCATATCAAAAAGCTACAGAATTAAATCCAAAATTTCCCTGGTCTTTCCATAAATTAGGGGAAGCATTCCTAGAATTAGAAAAATGGGATGAAGCTGTCATTGCATATCAAAAAGCTACAGAATTAAATCCAAAATTTCCCTGGTCTTTCCATAAATTAGGAGAAGTATTCCTCCAATTAGAAAAATGGGATGAAGCTGTCATTGCCTACAACAGATTTATTGAACTAAATCCAGATTTTCCTTGGTCTTATCAAAAATTAGGCACAGCTTTTATGCAGCTAGAAAAATGGGAAGAAGCTGTCAAAGTTTATCGTATTGCTATTGAATTAAAGCCAGATTTATATTTACCCCACAAAAATTTAGGGGATGCTTTAATGCAATTATCAAAATGGTTAGAAGCAGTAACAGCTTATCGCCGAACTATAGAAATAGAACCTAATATAGATGTGGCTTACTATAATTTAGGCGAAGCTTTAGTCAAACTTGAAAGATGGTCAGAAGCAATAGCAGTCTACCGTCAAATTGTTAAAATTAACCCTAACTCTTATTTGCCTTACAATAAATTAGCAGCAGCATTAGTTAAGCTAGCTGAAATAGAAAAAAACAGAAAAATTGAGATTTATTCAGAAGCGATCGCTTGTTATGAAACCTTAATCCAACTTCAACCAAATCAAAGAGAAAATTATCATAAATTAGCGGATATTCTACAAAAACAAGGAAAATTAGAGGCAGCAGTTGATAGTTATATAGAAGCTATAAAATTAAAACCAGATGTACCTTGGTCTTATAACAATATCGGGGAAATTTTAATGAAATTAAAAAGGTGGAATCAAGCAATATTCACCTTTTTGACTGCCTTAAATATGGAAAAAAATATGCCTTGGATATATCAGACACTAGGAGAAGCATTAGCACAAATATCTCAAAGTAGTTTAGAAGATAAAATTAACTATTATTGTTCTGCGCTTCAAAACCATCGGTCAGAGATAATTAATTCTAAATTAGTGCTTCATTTGCCGCAAAATTCAGAATTATATCTATATTTAGGAAATTCCCTCAGCAAAAAAGAGCAATATAAAGGGGCAGTCATTATTTATAATATGGCTCTGCAACTGGAAGTAAATGACCAAGAAATTACAAATCAACTTCAGAAAGCTTTAGAGAAAAAATTAGAGTTAAAACTAGAAGTAGAAAGATATCGTAGAGCTATCGAACAAAACCCAAAATCTTCTAAATATTACTATGATTTAGCCATAACTCTGACTCGACAAGAAGAATTGGAACAAGCAAGTCTAGCTTTCCTCAAAGCCATCAAGTTAAACCCAGAAATTAACTGGTCTTATAATCGTTTCTGGAATTACTTAAAACAGTCCGATAAGCTTGATGAAGTAGTCAGTTTTTACCATCAAATTATTCACAATAAACCACACTCCGTTTTATCTCACTTAAACCTGGGAGAAGTTCTCAGCGAGCAAGGTAAAATTGACGCAGCAGTCGCCTCGTATCGTACTGCTTGTTACGAGCAAACTTTAAAATCTCATCCCAATTTCGTGAAAAAATATTGGCATCAAGAACAAGTAACAAATCCTAACTTTATAATTATTGGCACTGGCAAAAGTGGCACTACTTCTCTATACAATTATCTCACTCAACATCCTCAAATTTTACCTGCCATTAAAAAAGAAATATATTTTTGGTCGAGACATTTTGACAAAGGAATAAATTGGTACTTAGCTCATTTTCCTCCCATTCCAAAAGCAACAAAATTTTTAACAGGAGAAGCAACTCCTACCTATATTAATAGTTGGCAGACCCCGACACGACTATTTAGTATTTTCCCCAAAATAAAGTTGATTATAATTTTGCGAAACCCAGTAGATAGAGCAATTTCTCACTATTATCACGAAGTCAGATCGAAGATGGAAAATAAATCTTTATCAGAAGCAATATATTCCCAGTTAGAGAGACTTCATCAAATGTCTGAATCTACTCTTGAGCAAGCTTACTGGAATCATATCTCTTACTATATAAGTTATGGAGTTTATGTAGAATTTATCAAAAAATGGATGGCTATTTTTCCCAGAAAACAATTCCTGATTTTAAGAAGCGAAGACTTTTATCAAAACCCAGCAAGTATCATGGAAAAAGTTTTTAACTTTCTAGATTTACCCAAACATCAACTCAAAAATTATCAGAAATTAAATTCTGGTTCTTATCCTACTCTTCCTCAATCAATTCACCAGAGTCTAAGTAGTTATTTTCAACCCTATAATCAAAAACTTGAAGCATATTTAGGTATGAAGTTTAACTGGGAATAGGGAGTATTCAACAATTAATAATTAATAATTAATAATTAACAATTACCTCTCCTTGAAAAGAAGAGGATTGACTAATCATGAAAATTTTTCTTTATTATCCCCTTAAAAGGGGAGGCTTTATAAACATCTTTCTTAACATAAAAATTGACAGAATAGACAAGTTATGTACGA
>NZ_JAAHGK010000622.1:0-4387 GCF_010672505.1 Okeania sp. SIO2B9
AATCCCCACTGTTGTTTGGGCAAAAATTTACCACTAATATCAGTTTTATATGAGGTTGCATAGAATGATGAAATTCATTAAATCTATCTATCTTTATCTAAGCTTACCTGCGGTCAATTATGCTTGAAATATTATTCTATGCAGCTTCATTTCAATTTGGTATAATTGAATTTCATACATTTATTCAGCAAGACCTAAACGCCTTTTCCTTCTTCCTTCTTCCTTCTCCCTTCTTCTATTAATTTTTACCAACAATTTCTCTAACTCGATAAATAGGTCGTTCTTGAGATTCGTGATAAGTTCGCATCAGTAATTCTGCCAATAAACCAAAACTAAATAATTGTAAACCTGCAAGTAATAACACAACAATTAAAATTAGTAGAGGGCGATCGCCAATCTGTTCATTCAAGCCAAATTTGAGGATAGTTAAATAAATCCCCAAAAATAGACCAACTCCCCCAGAAATAAAACCCAACATTCCAAAAACGTGCATCGGTCTAGTGAGGAATTTTTTCATAAAAAATACTGTTAATAAATCCATCACAACTCGGAAAGTTCGCCCTAAACCATACTTACTTTTACCATAGCGACGAGCATAGTGGTTAACAGGTATTTCTGTAATTCTTGCTCCTTCAATAAAAGCTAAAGCTGGTAAAAATCTATGTAATTCACCATAAAGGTTCATATCAGCAACCAATTCCAAACGATAAGCTTTTAAAGAACAACCATAATCATGTAAATTTACCCCTGTAACTTTACCAATTATCCAATTAGCAATTTTAGAAGGAAGTAGTCGTGTAACAGCATCATCCTGCCTATTTTTTCGCCACCCACTAACTAAGTCATAACCTTCATTGAGCTTAGATAATAATAGTGGAATATCAGCCGGATCATTTTGTAAATCTCCATCTAAAGTGACAACTACTTTGGCCGTAGCATACTTAAACCCTGCTGCCATAGCTGCAGTTTGTCCATAATTTCGGCGGAGAATTACTGCTTTTAAATCTGTACGTTTTTGAGCTAATTCTGTTAGTAGTTTTGTCGAACCATCCCGAGATCCATCATCTACACAAATAATTTCGTAGGTAAGCTGATTTTCCCTTAAACTAGTAGAAATTGTTTCCAGTAGTTGAGGAATACTATCAACTTCATTGTAAATAGGTGTCACAATAGATATATCTAATAGAGTAGGAGAACTTTTATTTACTCCTATCTCTTGAGTGGATAAATAGTTACTCATTTTGATTAGCTACTATGGATAAATCTTTATTTTATTTAGTTTATCATAACAACTTGAATTTTTGACTGAGTATTCGTAGCAGCAAAATTAGTAATAATTTTAACCAAGACTACTCTAGGGGTAAATACAGAAAGCGAAAACTTGTCTAAGAGACTGTTTGTAAAGTTTTGTAATATACAATGATTGACCTTTAAACTGTACAAATTGGTTATTTATCCCAGATTTATAGGCTGAAATACCCAATTTGCGAGGGGTAAAAACACTTCATAATTCTTTACAAACAACCTCTAAAGTCTCTCAAAATTACTCATAATTATAGCTATAAAACTAAAATGAGTAAGTTTGTTCAGTTGTATATCCATGATAATCGTGAGATTGGCGTTCGCGGAGCGTGGCGTCAGGCATATCGCCTATTTCAATTGGATTTGGGTTCATAGTCGCATTTGAAAATACATCAGCACAAAGGGCAGGTTTAGTGATCGCTCCTTGGAACTGGAATGACTTAATTACTTATCCCACACTTTGCGCTCTGCACTACCCAATTTACAAAAAAGCATTAAAAAAAGGAATTTTTCATCTGCCGATGAGTGAAATAAAAATTCCCACTTCACAGACAGAAATAATAGAGGCAAGAATTATCCCCAAAATTAGCTTTTATATAATAGAAATAGTCTATGAAAAATCGGAGTAAACAACAAATAATCAACAAATAGCAGGAGTATATTTAGGAGTAAATAATTTAATAGCTGTAACGACAAATAAAACAGTAATTTTACCTCTTTTGATTAAAGGCAGACCATTAAAAGCCATTAATAAATTTTATAATAAACGACGCTCTTGTTTACCGAAAAATTGTGGTTTAAAGCCTCCACTTTTAAGGTGATAATAAATCAAAATTTTCATGATTAGTCAATAGAGCATTAATTCTTAAGATATAGGTGACATAACATAATAGTTGAAACTAATTTGATGAATCAACTCTTAATTTAAACTTGCTTTTCATTTTTGTTATTTGGTTATTTTTGGATATTAACCAAAAGAGATTTAATTATCAAAAAAATCTGATGAAGATGAATCTTTCATTTCTTCTATAACTTTCTTTGGCAGACTGCGACGACGACGATACCAAGTTGCACCTCCTACTAACATAGCGATGAGACTTAACGCTCCAACTAAAGGCAAAATGTCACCTGTTTTTAATGCTGTTAAACCAGAACTTCCTAACATTACAAAAGGCAAAACACCAGGTAAAGTTCCCAAGATAGTGCCTAATAGATAATCTTTAAAACTAACAGATGTTAAACCAGCAGCAAAATTTACTAAACCATAAGGAATGATTGGCAATAAACGAATGGCAAACATATAAAATAATCCTCCCTGACGCATTTCAGCATCCATTGCTTGCCATCTTCCAGCCAACTTTTGAGAAATCCATTCTCGACCTACAGTACGAGAATAATAAAATGCGATAATTGCAGCAATAATTGCTGCTAAACTTGTCCATAATGTACCGATCCAGGGTCCAAAAATTGCGCCTCCAGCCAGATTAAGTGCTGTAGAAGGTAAAACTAAAATAGTTGCTATTGTATAAATAACTATATAGATTATTGGTGCCCAAATACCTGCTCGTTCTAGCCAACTTTGAACTTGTTCCGGAGGTAAACCACCTAATAAATAAGCTGCATAAATAAGCTGCTGTTCCAGTGGCAATTATACAAATAATTGTCAGGAGAAAAATACCAGTTTTAAGATTGAACATTAAATCTCTACTCCGACCCAAAATTACTGCTTTAGTATTCTTGATTTAATGACAAAAACTTTGAGATTATTCACTCCTAGTCATCTGATTTTCAAATCCATAACTTTCTCTGACTAAATAAAGAGGTCTTCTCTTGACTTCTTCATGAACGCGACCTAAATATTCACCTAAAATTCCTAGAGATAATAACTGCATTCCACCTAAAAATAATATCGCTACTATTAATGAAGCGTAACCAGGAACATCAATTCCAAATATCAAAGTCCGAATCACTAAAAAGCTAGCATAAATAAATGAAATTAAAGAAATTGATATCCCAATATAGCTCCAAATTTTGAGAGGTATTGAACTAAAAGCAGTGATACCTTCAATTGCTAAATTCCAGAGTTGCCAATAATTCCATTTTGTTTCACCTTTGAAACGAAGACCTCGGTCATATAATATTGAAGTTTGTTGATAACCTACCCAGGAAAATAAACCCTTCATAAAACGGTTAGTTTCTGGTAACTTTTTGAGAGCTTCTACAACTTTTCGGTCCATTAACCTGAAGTCGCCAGTATCGGGCGGAATTTCTACAGGGGTCAAACGTTGAATTGTACGATAGAATCTTTGGGCTGTGAATTTTTTGATCCAACTTTCTCCTTGGCGCGATCGCCTAGTTGCGTAGACCACATCATATCCTTCTCGCCACTTGGCTATCATTTCCACAATTAATTCTGGTGGGTCTTGTAGATCGGCATCTATGGGTATAACTGCATCGCCTACGGTATAGTCAATACCTGCTGTTATAGCAATTTCTTTACCAAAGTTACGGGAAAAGTTTACTACTTTAATTAAGGAATTGCGTTGATGATATTCTACTAATAACTTTAGAGTATTATCTTTACTACCATCATTAATACATATTATTTCATAAGTCATTTCTAGAGGCTTTAGCACTGATATTAGCCGTTCAAACAAATAATCAATATTTGGCTCCTCGTTATAAAAAGGAATGACTATGGAAAGTTGTACTTTCTTTTCTTCTGAAAGCATATTAAAAGCAAATATAAAGTCGTGACCATCCAGATTATACCAACAACAAATTTATGCTATTCCCCCTGATATCGAATATTAATTAATTTTTATCAGGTACTTATATAATTTAGTATTTCTATTATTTGGCTTTTACTTCCATCAGAAAATATAGTAAAAATATGTCTATAGTCAAAAACTTTTCTAATTTTTGGGTAGATTAAGCTTGAGAGTAAGTAGAACTAAGTTGATTATTAATGCTCATAATTTGCCTCCTAGTCAAAGTAGATTTTAGTCAATTTAATATGTCAGATATAATTTTTATCTAGTTTAGTGCCCCATCATACTTTTGTTTAGTTTCTTCTACCAACTTC
>NZ_JAAHGK010000623.1:0-4385 GCF_010672505.1 Okeania sp. SIO2B9
TCTGCAGTAATATCTTGTACTTTCAAAACATTAATCAACTTATATAGTTGTTTGGTCAACTGTTCGATCACATGGTCGTCCCCAGGCACCACCATTGTAATTCGAGAAACACCAGATTGTTCTGCTGGGCCAACCGCCAGACTTTCAATATTAAAACCACGACGGGCAAATAAACCAGCAATGCGGGTCAAAACTCCCGCTTCGTCTTCAACTAAAACAGAAAGAGTATGTTTCATTCTCTAATTCAGTAGCTATCTTGGCCAACCTATAGCGCTACGCGTAAGTCAGATAGGGGAGCCATCGGATTGGCGACGTACAGAAGTCAGAAGTAATCCCTGACTAACTTTGATCATTTATCAAAATAATATGGGTCGCTCAACCCCGCCTTTTAAGGCGAAATATTTTTGGAGCGGGACTTAAATTCCCGTTACAAAAATAACTTCTGACTGTCTTGAGTGTGTCTTACATTCTGAGGGGACCTCAGAATTACACACTCGCTTCTGACTTCTGACTTCTGACTTCGTTAAAAATGTCCGCTCCCTATTTGCGTAGTGCTATATTTGATATTTTGTTATTTTATACTTAAGTTTAGGTTTAATCGGGTTTTTATCCCACTAACAATTTGTACAACTTATGGCTGATGAAAGTTCAATAATTTTAGAGGTAAAGAGTAAGGGTGAATTTGTCAAGCAAATAAATCAGCGTTTGGATATCTGGATATCTGAGCAAATACCTGACCTATCGCGATCACATATTCAAAAGTTAATATCCCAAGGTAATGTGAAAATAAATGACCAACTCTGCACCTCTAAAAAAGTAATAGTACAGCATGACGATCGGATTATTTTAACTATTCCCCCACCAGTACCTTTAGAAATAGAAGCTAATGATATTCCTCTGGATATTCTCTACGAAGATGATGCTTTATTAATTATCAACAAACCAGCAGGTTTAGTCGTACATCCAGCTCCCGGACATTCTGATGGTACTTTGGTGAATGCACTTTTAGCTCATTGTGATTCTTTGGCGGGTATTGGTGGAGTGCAACGACCGGGTATTGTGCATCGCTTAGATAAGGATACGACTGGAGCAATAATGGTCGCAAAAACAGACCAAGCGTATCAACATTTGCAGGCACAATTACAGGCGAAAACTGCTAGAAGGGAATATTTAGGAGTAGTTTATGGTAGTCCGAAAACAGATAGTGGTAAAATAGATTTACCTATTGGTCGTCATCGGGTAGACCGCAAAAAGATGGCAGTGACACCAGTGGAAAGAGGCGGAAAAGTCGCCGTTACTCATTGGGAAGTTAAGGAACGTTTGGGAAATTTTTCTATGATGTTGTTTCGGTTAGAGACTGGCAGGACTCATCAAATTCGGGTTCACAGTGCTAAAATAGGGTATCCTATTGTGGGGGATACTATTTATGGAAAAGGTCGTTCCGTAGGAGTGAATTTAAATGGTCAAGCGCTTCATGCTTGGCGACTAGAGTTACAACATCCTGTTTCTGAAGAGTTAGTGGAGGCGATCGCTCCTTTGCCAGAAGATTTTCTCACTTTGGTTGAGGTTTTGCGTAGACGTTCTGGATGAGAAATCAAAAGTCAAAAGTCAAAAGTCAAAAGTTAGAAGTTAGAAGTTAGAAGTTAGAACTCAGGAGTCAGTTATAATACTGTAGGTTGGGTTAAGCGGTAGCGCAACCCAACAGACAAAACGAGTTTGTTGAGTTTATCCTGCAGATAAGCTACGAAGAACGTTCCTCCACCCAACCAACAAAAAGCTAATTTTTTTAATTATGAAATAAGTTCAGGAGTAGAAAATTATGGATCGTGGAAAAATTGTGGCTATTATTACTGGAGCTATTTCTATCGCTTTGGCGATCGCTTATTTAATTATTGTACAACTACTAGATCTTAGAGGTAGTGAAATGATACCTGCCCCCACTTCAATATTACCTTTCGTATTTTAAAAAAAATATAGTCTTTTAGAAGTAGTGATATTAGTTCAGTACATCCTTTTAATTGTCAGGAGGTAAACTAAAAAATCACTACTTAATCTATAATTAAATTTAATTGTTTTTTTCAATATAAATCATCCGAGTTCTGATAGGAATACCTGTAGTTGGAGAAGTCCAACCTAATATAAAATAATCTTCCATAGCATTGCCAATTACCATTTTTGAATGCTCGTAAACTGGCACAACAAAATTTTTAATAAATTCCTCCGTTGTTTCATCAATACTAATCAAAATAGCTTGACGAGCAATTTGATCGATGATGATCAAACCGCAATTGAGCATCTTCAACAAATAATAATGAACCCAGACAAAAAACAAAATCGTAGGAATTTGTATCAATTTCAGGTAAAGCTGTTTCAATTGATTTGTTGATAGTTTTATCATTTTCTTTGTGGGTTTAATACCCCACCGTCTACACGGTGTTCAAAATTACTTGGGGGAGCGTAGACGCGGAGCGGCCCTTCGTTGACTATCCCCATGTAATTTTCCTCCTGTCTCCTGTCTCCTGTCTCCTGTCTCCTGTCTCCTTCTTCAAAGCCCCTTTTAGCTGCATATTCCAGCATCTGAGTAGAAAGATCGATACCTGTATATCAAAATTTCCCTGTAATAATTCACTAATAGCTCCTGTTCCACAAGCAATATCTAAAATACTCCCTTGACGATAATCGTGTCGTTGGAATATTTTAACTGCTTCATTTACAAGTTGTACATTATACTGACTATTATTGAGCCAATCATCATCATACTTTGCCGCCAAATCGTCATAAAATTCTGTAGCAGAAATTTTGTTTACCATAACTTACAATCCAAAATTGACTTAGCTCTATCATCCAGCATAGTAATAGTATAATAAATAGGCGAGCGTTGAACCTTAAATATTATTAAATATTCAACTATTACTTTAGCTTTTTTGTTCAATATAAATCATCCGAGTTCTGATAGGAATACCTGTAGTTGGAGAAGTCCAACCTAATATAAAATAATCTTCCATAGCATTGTCAATTGTAATTTTTGAATGCTCGTAAACTGGCACAACAAAATTTTTAATATATTGCTCTGTCGCTTCATCAATACTAATTAAAATAGCTTGACGAGCAATTCGATAAAGATGTTCAATTGTTGTTTGAGCATCTTCGACACAATGCAATGAACTTAAACAAAAAACAAAATCATAGGATTGAGTATCAATTTCAGGTAAAGCCGTTTCTATTGGTTTATGAATAGTTTGATAACCTCTTTTAGTTGCATATTCCAGCATCTTAGCCGAAATATCAATACCTGTATATTCAAAATTTCCCTGCAATAATTGACTCAAAAAACCTGTACCACAACCAATATCTAAAATACTACCTTGATGGTAATTATATTGATGGAATATTTTAGCTGCCTCATGTGTTGTGCATTACATTTGGGGTCTTTGACTACATCATCATAGTTGGCAGCAAAATCATCATAAAATTCTTCAGCAGAAATTTTATTTACCATAATTTATAGTTCAAAATTGATTTATTTTTACTATCCCGCACTCCGTTAGGAGGCTAACTGATAACTGAAATTACTTTAGTTTTTTTGTTCAATATAAATCATCCGAGTTCTGATAGGAATACCTGTAGTTGGAGAAGTCCAACCTAATATAAAATAATCTTCAATAGCATTTTCAATTGTAATTTTTGAATGGTCGTAAACTGGCACAACAACGTTTTTAATAAATTCCTCCGTTGTCTCATCAATACTAATCAAAATAGCTTGACGAGCTATTCGAGTAATATGCTCGATTGCTGTTTGAGAATCTTCAACAAATAATAATGAACCCAGACAAAAAACAAAATCGTAGGAATTTGTATCAATTTCAGGTAAAGCTGTTTCAATTGATTTGTGGATAGTTTTATAACCTCTTTTAGCTGCATAATCTAGAATTTTACTAGAAATATCAATACCTGTATATTCAAAATTTCCCTGTAATAATTCACTTAGAAAACCTGTGCCACAACCAATATCTAAAATACTACCTTGATGGTAATTATATTGATGGAATATTTTAGCTGCCTCATGAATGTGTTGTACATTACACTTAGGGTCTTTTAGCACATCGTCATAGTTAGCAGCAAGTTCATCATAAAATTCTTCAGCAGAAATTTTATTTACCATAATTTATAGTTCAAAATTTATTTATATTTACCATCCTATATAGTATGATAAATAGGCCATATTAAATGTCAAACCTTAATTAAACCATTACCTTAGTTTTTTTGCTCAATATAAATCATCCGAGTTCTGATAGGAATACCTGTAGTTGGAGAAGTCCAACCTAATATAAAATAATCTTCAATAGCATTTTCAATTACTATTTTTGAATGGTCGTAAACTGGCA
>NZ_JAAHGK010000624.1:0-4385 GCF_010672505.1 Okeania sp. SIO2B9
AGACTCTGGCAAAAGTGGTAATGATTTGAATTCTTTATTAGCTTCTGTATAATAATCTATTACATTGTCATTTTTAGTTGTAGTTTGAGGATACTCGCTTTGCCCAGAAATACTCAAAATTTCTTCTCCAACCTCGACAGTGTCATCAATTTGTTCTATCAACTCTCTGAGGCGATCGCCTTCCCGTAAAATACTATTAGCAATATTCCAGCTTTTATCTTCTGGCAACAATCTTTTCAGCAATAACTTACCAAAAGTTCGTAGTGCAGTTAATGGACTTTTCAACTGATGCAATATGTCGTGTATTATATCATACTGCTGGGCTTGTAGCTTTTGCTGTTGCTGAAATTGCTCCTTTAACCATTGAGAACGTTGATCTAATATACAAGCTATGGCAATAGTATGGGCTACTTGTTGAATTTGATTTTTTTCACCTTGATTCCATGGCCTACCTTCTCTTACTGTTACCAGTAATCCTATTACTACTCCATCATGGATTAAAGGTAAAACAATTTGACGTTGTTGCCAAGGATGACTTTCTGGCCATTTAGGATCTGACTCTGTTGTGCCAGTGCTTGGTTCTAAGAGCCAAGTATTTGTCCCTGTAGTTAAGGTTGTTGCTGATAGTTTCGGAAGATCGCCTAATATTTGTATTTCTGAGGTTGTTTTGAAAACTGAAGTAGCTTCCCCATTCTCAAACTTTTCTGGGTATGCAATAATGGGAATTAGTTTAGCTTCATCTCCTTCTACTAATTTTTCTGTCAAGTAAACTATACTTAAACATGCACCCCAACTAGATACAAGGGCTATTTGTGATCTGCAAAGTCTAATAAATTCTGTACTGGTTGGCATTAGCATTGGAGCTATTTGTGGGACTTTCCACTAGATATGGACTTTTTTGGGACTCTAAATATCTCAGAATTTTATAAGCTATCTTCATCAAAGTGTATATTTTGTATCAAAATATTAAAAACACTTGAGTTTTTCAACTAAAATTTATATAATCTTATCAAATTTGGTAGCCATAACTACACCCATCGGCTAACACAGGAGGTAAGGAAATTGGCTAGAAGACGTAAGCGCAAAAGTCGTCGTAGACAAGAAGGACGCAGGATTCTTGAGCAAGTGGCTCAGTATAGTATTGAAAGTGGTGAAGATAAACCAGTCACTGCAGCCCGTAAATTTATTCATGCCCAAGGTATTGTTCCCCCTGCTGTACTTTTAGTTAGAAGGAATGAGCATACTACGGATCGATACTTTTGGGCTGAAAAAGGTTTATTTGGAGCTCAGTACGTTGAAGAAAATCACTTCTTGTTTCCTAGTTTAAAGGTTTTGACTGAAGCTAAGACACCTGACAAAAAGCAAATATTTAGTTCTACTCCAAATATAATTAAAGTGTAAGGACATCATTAATTTAATGTTTTTTACGGGCAAATTAAGAATGTCCTTGATTTTTGATGACCACCAACAAATATTAACTTCTACTGAAATATTTAGTAGGTGAGTGGGTAATACTGAACTCGTACTCCCAGCTCATTTAATTTAGTAGTATTTGGTCACAGATTTTATAGCCTTATGTGCTCAATTAACTAGGATTTAAAGCTTCCATCTGCCAATGGACTTAAATCCTAAGTTTTTTTTTGAATCTCTCCCGTTATAACTTTTGGTTTGAGCGGGAAATTATTGTTTTACTGATTTTTAACTAGGTTAAACCAACATATTTGATTGACCTTTGTTCAAATCATCCCCACAATATACTTGCTTTCTTTTTGACGATCTGGTATACACTACAGCTACTCATCTTAGTTAATCACTCGATCAGTTGACCAAATGGATTGCGACAACCTTGACAATGACCGAAATCCTATAGCAATACTATTGGTAGCTGATCAAAATAATTTATCTTAATAACTGTTTATACTTATAACTTGATTATTGGTATGGTTTCAAGTTTATAGCTGTTTGTAAAGCTGTTAATTCGTCTCTATGAGCTGTGACAGAAATTAAACTTTTGACCCCAGAATCCTCAGTCAATATTCCTTCTAACTTTAGAGACACTTGTTCTGGTCGTTTAGACTTTTGCCAATAAAAAATACCTGCTAAAGGAGATGCTAGCACTAGCCATAGATAGTATTGGCCATATTCAGGAACTAACATTGATAAAGCCAAGCCAAAACATAAACAACCTATTGCAGCTAATAGGGTCAAGAAAAATGCCAAAAACAAACTCGGTCGAACTACTCCTTCAAATATTAGTTGATTCTCAGCTGCATTAGCACTAACAATTCGGTAGGCCCGATAGCTAAAATATTCTTTTAGCTGCTGTAAAAGTGAATCAGCTTCCCGATCGGCTATCAGTTTGAGGTTCTTAGTCCTATTTTTTACTGATGCTTTGATAAAAAAAACTAGACCAATGCTAGATAGAAGCGTCAGTACAAATGACGATACTAAAGCTGTATTATTCATACAATTTTAAATTTGAATGGTTTTTTTATGTGTTCTCTTTTACATAAGTTTACAACAAAAAAAAAGACTAGCTGCTTTGTGACAAATATCAGCTAGGATTTATACTTCTATTTAGATTTTATAGCTGAAAAATTGGCACAAAAATATTCTCAATGGGAGTCTTAGCCAAAATCAGCATCAAAATTGTCCTCACCTGCCTAATCTATTTACATAGTTGATGGTTGAATTTGAGGCCGAATATGACCATTATTAGTATATTCGTACCATAGTTGGGCTAAATCTGTAGCTTGAGAACGCCATTGAGGGATAACTTGATACATTCTCCGTGGACGCCCTCTTCCTTCTACTTTTTTCCAATAGCCAATAATTGTGCTTTGATCCTCAAGAAATTTCAGAGCGCCGTATAATACTGTGTCAGAAAGTCGATAAATAGGGTAGTCCCTTTCTAATTGGCCAATAAGCTCAGTTCCGTAAGAGTCTCTTTGTAACAACACAGATAGGATATAGCACACTGCTAATTCTTTGTTTAGATAGACCGGAGGGGGACTTTGAAAAAATTGATAAATGTCCTCAAAAGAAGTCATCTGAATTTATCCACTCACTCTATCTTCCAATCTATCGTGCAAACCATTAGGTGACCACTCATTAGACTTCTTCTATTAAGTAAGTCAAAAGTTAAAAGTCAAAAGCCAAATAAATTGAGGATTTGTGGATAGGAATTTATTTGACTGTCAATTTTGCAGGGGGTCTATTTATTTCCCTTAGTAAATGCTATAAAAAATGCAGCAATTTTAGCAGATTAGTAGTGTAGAAGTTTAAGAAAGACATAAATTTACTATTTCTTAGGTTGGATTTATACCTAACATAGCTTGTAGAGTTAAGACTAGAAAAACAAATGTCCCGATGATTAGACCGATCAGAGCGATCGCCGTAACAGGTTTATTTAATAGTGGCTTAAGTTGATCGAATAGAAAAAAGAATATTCCGAGGGTAATAGTAATAAAGTATCGTGGGTAGCGAGAGACATTGTTGAAGAAATCTTGCATTGTTTTGTTTGATAAAATTTTAACTCTATAGCAGGGAACAGGGAGCAGGGAACAGGTAACAGTGGGAAAATAATTTCTCTCTCTGTCTAAGATTGATCATCAATCTATGCCCTAACCAACTCGTTCCTTGCTATGTACAATATTAGTTTAATATCTAATTAGGGTTTGCTGAAAAAGTCTTATGGGTGAGGGTAGGAGACAACCCACCCCTAACCCCTCCCCTCCTGGGAGGGGAAGACAGGAGAAAAGGGTCGGGAGCGAGGAAGTAGGAGCTAAGTTTTGTCCCTTGATTTTTCTGCCCAACTATGCGCCTAAAATACGCTCCTTTTTGAGCGTGAAGAGCTGAAAACCAGGTACTTTTTAAAGGCAAAAAAAAGACTAAAACCTTTATCTGTAAAGACTTTTAGATTTAATCAGCAAGCCCTAATTAGTCAATTTGTGACCATATCCAATCTATCCAGCTTTTTACAGTAGAAGCTCGTCTTTCTCTAGTTTTATCTCCTATTTTTAGATGATTTTCAGACAAAAGTTGGATTATTTGTTTTTTTGAGGGAATATGGGCAATTTCTAAGGATAGTTTAAAAGCTTGATTAAATACTTCGTGTTCCAATATTTTTTCGATGAGCTTTAAATATTTAAGTTTATGTCGTTGACAAAAAATATCTTTGGCTTGGTTTGTTAGTGTAAAAGTTTTTTCCTGTTTTGTTATTAGCTCTAAATATTTTCCTGCGCTTGTATAATAATAAGTTTGTCTCTCATCAAATTGATAATTTTCTGTAATTTCATCTGAAGTTAAATCATTTTCTAATAGTAGTGAAATTAAGTCTATTAATCTTTCAAATTTATTGGCTTGTGGAAATGGAATCTTTGGCG